>JAURGA010000024.1 GCA_030834095.1 Candidatus Nanopelagicales bacterium
ATGACCAACTTTTTCCTTAAGTTCAGATCGTGTTGGAAGTTTCTCGAGCATAGTCGGCGCTATTGCATCTGCCAGCTTCTGCACGTCGGCGTAAAATTCTCTCCAAGCTTCAATCTCGTCACTACTTCCAGTTATTATTAGGAAATTATCAGCTGTTTCGCCGACGAGTCCACGATTGATTAATAATCCCAAATCACTTCCATCAATTCGCTCAGGGGTGAAAGAGGAGACTTCGCGCTCAATTGTTTTAAACTTTAAACCCAAGTCTTTAACGATCTGATCTGGCAGGAGTGAAACCAAGTAAGAGTAGCGAGATAACCTGGCTTCATACTCTGGAAATACTCTCTGACTAACTGTTGCGCCACCTAAAGAATTATTCTTCTCCAAAATCGCTACTGTTAAACCCGCCTTTGCTAAATAACAAGAAGCAACCAATGCATTATGGCCACCGCCAACTATTACTACATCAAAATTATTTGACTCACTTTTTGACACAAGAAACCATTCTTGAAATTGCCTCAGTAAGGATCTCTTCACTCGTTGCAAAATTCAATCGAACAAAATTTGATGATTCTGCGCCAAAGGTAATTCCGGGATTCACGGCAAGCTTTCCTCTTGCTAAGAGCACCTCCGCAGGATTCTCGCCCAACTTAAGCTCCTTGAGATCTAGCCAAGCTAAATAAGAAAAATCAGGAATCCGATAACCGACATCCGGCAATTCCTTGCTAAGCAAGGTAGCGAGAAATCTTCGATTACTTTCCATTGTTGCTATTGCATCATCAAGCCAATCTGCGCATTCATATGCGACAGCTGAAGCCACGGCGCCAAAGAGCGAAGCGCGATAGTGAACCGCCATTGGCATTGATTTTGCTCGCTCCTGTTGTTTTGGATGAGCAGTAATAACTGTTGCGCACTTAAGCCCTGCTAAATTCCAACTCTTACTTGCTGCGGTCACACAAATTCCAACTTCTCGCGCCGTCTCACTGACCGCAAGAAATGGAACAAATCTTTTCGCATCATATGTAAGCGGAGCATGGATCTCATCGCTAAAAACTGTTACGCCATACTTTTTTGCAAGTTCTGCAAGTTCTGATAGTTCTTCTCTTGTGAATACCATGCCAACTGGGTTATGTGGATTGCATAAAAAATGCGCTTTAACTCCGGCGCCATATCCACGTTCAATTGCTTTAAAGTCAATTGTGTAATTCAGGCCAGTCTTTGTTAGTGGCGCATCATAAGATTTACATTTCAACTCTGTAATCCAGTTATTCATGTTGTGATAAACCGGTGAATTAATCATTATCAAATCCCCAGGATTGACCACAGTTCTGGCCATTTCAACCATTCCTACTCCGACATCGGTCGCAACAAAAACTTGCTCGGGATCAATCTCCCAACCCCATCGCGCCTTAGAAAATTTAGCCAGATTTACTCCGAGTTCTGGAATAGGTCCTAGGTATCCAGTATCCGAACCTTTGATCATCTCTCCTAAGACATCACGAATTGGTTTCGCAATTTCAAAATCCATCTCTGCAACTGGCAGCGGGAGCACATCATTTGGAAATTCGCGCCACTTTGCGCTCTTGCGTTTCTGTAACTCAGCTAGCGGAAGCGCGGAAAGTTTTGTCATCGGCGTATTTTACTTGCTCTTAATGTCCCGAGTCTTATACAAACTTAAAATCGACGTTAAAGCCAAGGTGCCAATAATCATTCCCAAGCTAAATATTAGTGAAATGTGTGGAAGCTCTAGCGGTCCAACGCTATGCCATCCTTGTGAATGCATCGCCTCTAGGAATAACTTCACGCCGATAAAGGCCAGAATAAATGATAATCCTTGGGTTAAATAAATTAACTTGTTCATAAGACCGCCAATTAGGAAGTAGAGCTGGCGCAGGCCCATCAGCGCAAATATGTTTGCGGTAACAATTATGTATGGCTCTTTAGTTAGCCCAAAGATTGCAGGAATCGAGTCAAAAGCAAAGAGAACATCGGTCATTGCAATTGCTACAAGTGCTAACGTGAAGGTGGAGGCACCTTTACTTCGCATATAAGTTATTACTTTTCCCTCTTTCCATTCTTCGTGTTCAGATTCCTTTACTAGGGAATAGGCGGTATAGATCAAGAAGGCTCCGAAGAAGAAGAAGACCCATGCGAATTTACTAACTATTACCGAACCAAGTGCAATAAATCCGCCACGCATCACTAGCGCCATTGCGATTCCGATGAGGAGAATTAACTGTTCTTTCTCTTTCGCAACTTTCAACCGTGCCAAAATTAAAACAAAGACAAATAAGTTATCGAACGAGAGTGAATACTCAGTCAGCCAACCTGCAAAAAATTCATTCTGTGATTGGGTATCGGCCCACTGCCCTAAAGAAATTCCAAAAACTACAGCTGCCGCGACATAGAAGAGCGTCCAACTCACTGCTGTACTAAGAGAAGTCTCAACATTGCGCTGCCGAAATGCCAACGCAAAATCAAAAGCTAAAACCAGAAGTAATACCGCTAGAGTTATTTGCCAGACTTGTGTGCTCATGGCACGTAAACTACATCACTTTTACTTAAATAAGACCCCGGTGCTTGAATGACAGTCATAGCCATTTGGGTTCTTCACTAAATATTTCTGGTGATATTCCTCTGCAATCCAGTAGGTATGTGGATCCGCGCTTTCAATCTGGGTGACAATTTCACCAATTCCCTCAGCTGTTAATAACACCTGATAAGTAGCTTTAGTTGCGAGCGCTTCATCTAGCTGTGCCTTTGA
The DNA here is from genome assembly GCA_030834095.1 of Candidatus Nanopelagicales bacterium. Taxonomy (GTDB): domain Bacteria; phylum Actinomycetota; class Actinomycetes; order Nanopelagicales; family Nanopelagicaceae; genus AAA044-D11. Next base: position 2,765 of record JAURGA010000024.1, read on the forward strand.
TGTTGTGAATATTGCACTTCGATACTGCGTCCCAATATCTCCGCCCTGCTTATTTAGCGAAGTTGGATCATGCATTACCCAGAACTCTTCTAGCAATCTTCGATAAGAAATCAGATTTGGGTCATAAGTTACGCAGACCATTTCTGCATGATTTGTGGTTCCGGTACAGACCTGTTCATAACTTGGGTTCGCTCGATTTCCACCCATATAGCCGACACTTGTTTCCAAAACTCCAGATAATTGCCAGAATCTACGTTCCGCGCCCCAGAAGCATCCGGTAGCAAAATATGCCACTTCGCTCTTTTCCATTTGGCTCCCTCTTTCTCAGTTTCCTAATTCCCTTGAATCCCAGAATTGCTAGGTGTAATCATTTCAGATTTTTGATTTTTTTAAGTAGGTAGAGTGCGAGCACTAAAATCACTACAATTACTTAACTCACTGAATATCTACCTAATTTGCCCCCGTAGCTCAGTGGATAGAGCACCGCCCTCCGGAGGCGGGAGCGCAGGTTCGATTCCCGCCGGGGGCACAAATCACATAATCAATTAGCAAATGTCCTTGTTATGTCATGCAATCCACGCGACAATTCACCTATGTGAAAGGCAGTAGCTGCCCTTTGCTTCCCTCGTTTTAAACTAGTTCAAAACCCGGTTTAACTTTTTAAACTCTATAAGGAGCCACTGAATCATGGATTGGCGTCATCAATCTGCTTGCCGCGATGAAGATCCGGAGCTTTTCTTTCCGGTCGGAAACACTGGCCCTGCCTTGGCTCAAATCGAGGAAGCGAAAAAAGTCTGTAACCGCTGCATAGTTAAAGAGCCATGTCTTGCTTGGGCCCTTGAGAGCGGTCAAGATGCTGGAGTTTGGGGCGGACTATCCGAAGATGAGCGCCGAGCACTTAAGCGCCGAGCAGCTAGAAATCGTGCTCGCTTACTAGAAAATCAAAATAGCTTTTAAAATTTAAACTTTAGGAATGCTTGGGTTTCACTTCCAACTCTTATTAATTCAATGCTCCCCTTAAGCTCGTTCTCGGTCAAGGTCTTAACGATTTGAAGACCTAAATTTGATGATTGGTCCCATTTGAAATCAAGTGGAAGTCCGACGCCATCATCAATAATTCGCACCTCGCAACTCTTATCTTCTCTTGAAATCTCTACTCTCAGGTTCTCCCCAGAATTAGCTAGCCCGTGCTCTAGTGCATTGTGAATCAACTCGGTAATTACTAGCGCCAATGGGGTTGCAATTTGAGAATCGAAAGTTCCAAAAGTTCCGACATTATTTACGTTGATTTTATGCGTGCTCAATTCAATCGCATTATGAACAATCCGGTGATAAACCTCATCAAAAGCGACAGATTCTGTAGAGCTATTTGAAAGTGTTTCGTGGACTATTGCAATCGATGCCACGCGTCGTACCGCTTCCTCAAGTGCATTCTTAGCAACTTCATCATCAACGCGTCTTGATTGCAATCTAAGTAACGCTGAAACGGTCTGCAAATTATTCTTTACTCGGTGGTGAATCTCTCGAATTGTTACATCTTTGGTCATTAAATCACGATCTCGTCTACGCAATTCAGTGACATTGTGAAGCAGAACAATTGCACCGATATGATCACTTCCTGCTACCAGAGGCATAACTAGCAAATCAAATACTCCGCTTTCATTCTCAAATTCTTCGCGTCGCAAATTCTTGCCACTTAAAATACTCCGCCAAGACTCATCAGTTGGGAAACCAGAATTAGGTTTAACGCTCTCAACTACATGGCCCAAGAGTTCGCCTTCTAGCTCCCCGCTCCAGCCAGCTCGATTGAAAGCTGATCTAGCATTTGGACTTGCATAATTAATCTGCCCAGAAGAATCTAATCTGATTAATCCATCACCGACTCTTGGCGCCGATTCAGACCGATAAAAACTATTTTGAATAGGGAAGGTTCCCTCTGCGACCATCTGATAGATCTTGTGCGCAATCTCTCGATAATTCAGCTCTAAACGGGAGGGTGAACGCATTAAATCTGCATTCCGGTGACGAGATATGACTGCAATTACTCGACCGTTAAATGCTACTGGGATCGTTTCTTCTTTAATCAGAATTTCACCCACAAGTTCAGCTTCCGAATCTCGATCGATCTCACCAGTTGAAAGTGTTTGATCAATTCTCGGATTGCTTCCCCAGTTAATTACGCTACCAATTACATCATGAGTGAAAACCGTTGCGGCTGTAGTCGGTCGAATATGGGCAATTGCCAGATGTCCATCCGGCCAAGATTGGTAATCCTTACGTTTAGGCGTCCAGAGAATTAGATCTGCAAATGATAAATCAGAGAGCAATTGCCACTCTGCTAAAAGTTCCATTAGGCGGGCGCGATCCTCTTGGGTCAGCGCAGTTTGCGAGGCGATCATTTCATCTATTGATAACAAGATTTCGCCTTCCTGACCAAATAAATTCTTATTTAATTTCCTGCGCAATCCTACCAATCTCGGAGATTGTCCTTCCAAATCCAGATTCCCGCTTAGCTGGCTCTGCGAGGTTTGTATTAATCCGATTATTTATGGGAAGTATGAAGGAGGTTTCGCCTTCACACATCTTCAAGAATCTATTCGATAGTGCTCGATCTTCACGAGTGCTCCCTGATTGATTCAAGATATAAATGATTGGCAGATTTCGAAGCAGAATCGGGAATTGCGACATGAACTGTTCCAATCTGATGAGACTTAATCCATTAGATTTACAGAGATAAATCAGGGTTGTAGTTTCTTCTAAAGTCCTATTGATGAAACCGGCCTGCCACCTTCGATCATTTACTACTTCAGTCAATGGCGGTAACGGTCCAAGATCCACAATGCTCACGCTAGAAGTTTTGCCGATACTGGCCTCGCTTGATTTCTCCTGTGAAATTAGGCTAACCAAATTTATATTTTGATGGTTATTGTCAGCACGTCCGATGAAATATTCAAGAGCTGGGGCTCGAGTATCGGCATCGAAGAGATTGACTTGAGAATTGGCTGCCAAGTAATTTGCAATATTTAGCGCAACCGAACTTCTGCCTGGTGCGCCAACAGTTCCAGTAATTGTGATAACGCAGGGCTTTCGAATTGATGGAACTGGTGAAACCTGTGAACTTTGAGACGCCCCCAAATGATTTGAATTTGAAGCCATAGAATTTGCGATGAGTGGCAATCTAAGTTGGCCTCTGATGAATGTCATTAATTTATGGGAATTAATCTCAATCTCATCAATACAAATGTTTTTGACTTTAGAATTTGAAGTTGATTCAAGTAAGTCAGTGTTAAAGTTTGGTAGGTCCCTTTTATATATAACTACCGTTCTTAGATCTCCATTTCTTGCCTCGAGAAATTCCATCAGCCCAGCCATGTCTATAGCTCGAAAAATTATGCTCCATCCTTGCGAGAAGAGAAGTTGTGAGACAAAATCCTCGCAATCTGAATCACTAATTGCTGTTACTACTTGCAGTTGAGGAATCTCAGATTTCATTTCGAACCACAACAATTCTTGATTGATTCAGAGCCGACAGAAGATAGAGAACTTCGCGCTCTGGAATCTTGAGAACTATTCCGATATCTCCACCCATATCTCTTGACTTCAAGTCAATGCTTTCGACCGTGACACCAATCGAAATTAGCTCCACTTCTCTGGACTTAGTAGAGTTCAAATCATCCTGAGGTAGCGAGTAGATATCAACGCTCTGCCCGCTATCCAGATCATTTGGTAGATCACTTCGCACAATTTTCAGAGGCACACTTCGGCTGCTTTCGCCCTCAAAAATTTGAGAGATTGCTGATGCCGGAAGTAACTCACCTTTTCGAATCCTACGATTTGCAACTAGGTTAATTATTTTTGAATCAGAAGATAGATATTTATCAGAGTTCATGGGCAAAAATACTTTTACCGCAGTAGCACTTCCATCATTAATTGCATCCCCAGCCGCCAGATCCTTCGAGGCCGTCCAGACGCTCACGGACTTATTAGCCTGGCCGGTTATTGCAAATGCCGCGAAGAGTGAGAGGACAAGTAAACCAATTGCAAAATAAGTTTTAGCAGTTGCACGTTTAAGTGCAATATCTTTTATTGTCTCTAGAGTTAAATTATTTGAAGTAGTTTTACGTAACATCTTCCTGTTCTCCCTATGTGATTAGGAGCAATGGATACCTCATTTCTTTGAGACGGAAGTTTCTTAATCCACAGGAATTCATTGAGTAGTTTTCTTGAATTTACTGCCTCTCTATGGCGCCATTTTCATCCTTTAGGAGGAGGTTCGTCTTCTATTTCCTTGTCATGGTTGGCCCCAAGAGAGCAACAGCGGGAATTGAAAATGAAATGAGATCAAATGAAGTCAGTTCAAAAGGAGAACCTGGTTCAAAACGAGGACTCGAGTCCATTTCGGATTCGCAATTATGGCGTTCCGGGTTCTGCGACTCCGATTGATAGCGCGTTCTGGAGCCACCCGATGCTTGCCTTTCACCAAGAAGCTAAGGCAGTTGAAACCCCAAAGATTCCTGCAAAGTTATATTTGATTCCCACTCCAGAATATTTCGGTAGAGATGTTGAGGATTACTCAGATCCAGAATTTCTAGCTAAACCCTCGCCCTTATCCGAGCTGCCAGAGATTCAAGAGTGGGTTACAAAGTTTGCTCTAGGAGTAGTTGAAATCTGGGGCGGCAGACGATCAGCAAATCAACTTGCAAGGTGGTGTCATCGTCAGGTGCATCAACAATTACTGATTAAACCATCAGCGATAAAGACCGCCCCGAAGATTCGTAAGATTTATATCAGCGAACCAATTGAAGGAGTGGCTGAAACGACTGTGACCCTAAGAATTGGCGAACGTGTTCGCTCTTTGATTCTAAGATTTGAAGGCGTAGACAAGAGATGGCTTTGCACTGAATTAGTACTTCTCTAAATCTAAGCTGCTCCGTGGCAACGCTTATATTTACGACCTGAACCACATGGGCACGGTGCATTTCGAGAAGTTCCACCAGTTGCAACAACTCCACCCTCTTCTGCGGCGGCTGAATAGCGAAGCTCATTCTTAGGTTTGATAGCCGGACTTAGCCCTTTTGCTTCGACCCCACCAGATTCTTCTTCAACATTAACTTCAACATTAAATAGATAGCCAACGAGTTCTTCTTTAATCGCATCCATCATGGCTGCAAATAAGTCGTAGCCCTCTTTCTGATATTCGACAAGCGGATCTCGCTGTGCCATTGCACGCAATCCAATACCCTCTTGCAGATAATCCATTTCATAAAGGTGTTCGCGCCACTTGCGATCTAGAACTGAGAGCAAAATTTTACGTTCAAGCTCGCGCGTGACAGCTGGAGTAAGAGTTTCTTCTCTAATCTCATAGGCCTTCTCTACATCGGCTAGAACTCGATCCAAGATAAATTCTTGATCTAAACCTGGACGTCCACCAACTTCATTAATCAAATCTTCAACTGTAAATGAGATTGGGTAGAGCGCTTTAAGTGCAGTGTGCAAGGTATCAAGATCCCAATCCTCGCTGAAGCCCTCACTTGTTGCAGTTTCTACATATGCAGAAATTGTATCCACGATAAAAGTTTTTACCTGCTCTTGAATATCAGCACCTTCAAGCACTTCACGACGTTCACTATAAACAACTGTGCGTTGGCGGTTCATGACGTCGTCATATTTCAAGACGTTTTTACGCATTTCAAAGTTAAGAGATTCGACTTGAGTCTGAGCCGAGCGAATTGCATTTGAGACCATCTTTGATTCAATTGGAACATCATCTGCAATTCCTGCTGCACCTAGGAATCTCTCCACGATTCCAGAGTTAAACCTACGCATCAAATCATCTTGAAGTGATAGGTAGAAACGAGATTCACCAGGATCGCCTTGACGTCCGGAACGACCTCGAAGCTGATTATCAATACGACGAGATTCGTGACGCTCTGTTCCAAGTACATAAAGTCCGCCAAGTTCGACAACTACTTCGTGCTCTTTAGCGACAGCTGCTTTCTGCTTTGCTAGTTCATCAGCCCATGCAGCTTCATACTCTTCTGGAGTTTCAACAGGGCTCAAGCCACGACGTTGTAATTCGAAGTCCGCCATGAATTCTGGATTTCCACCAAGCATGATGTCGGTTCCACGGCCTGCCATATTTGTCGCAACAGTTACTGCGCCAACAGTTCCTGCACGCGCAATGATTGCCGCTTCGCGTTCATGTTGTTTAGCATTCAATACTTCATGTGGAATTCCACGCTTCTTCAATAGCGAAGATAGCTCTTCAGACTTCTCAACAGAAACTGTTCCGACCAGAACTGGTTGTCCTTTTTTATGGTGTTCAGCAATATCTTCAGCCGAAGCTACAAATTTTGCATTTTCAGTCTTGTAAATCAAATCTGGCTCATCAGCGCGTTGCATGGGACGATTTGTAGGAATCGGAACTACACCTAATTTATAAATTTGCATCAATTCAGCTGCTTCAGTCATTGCAGTTCCAGTCATGCCTGAAAGCTTTTCGTATAGGCGGAAATAGTTCTGCAGCGTAATCGTTGCAAGGGTTTGGTTCTCATCCTGAATTTCTAAGCGCTCTTTGGCTTCTAGCGCTTGATGCAGACCTTCGTTGTAGCGTCGTCCAGCAAGCATGCGACCAGTGTGTTCATCGACGATTAGGAGTTCGCCATTCATGACTACATAATCTTTATCTCGCTTAAAGAGCTCTTTGGCACGGATACCATTATTCAAATAGCCAATCAGTGGAGTATTTACAGATTCATAGAGATTCTCGATACCAAGTAACTCTTCAACCTTAGTAACACCGAGCTCTAGAACACCCACAGTGCGCTTCTTCTCATCAACTTCATAGTGCAGATCGCGCTCTAACTTCTGAGCAATTGTTGCAAATTCTACGTACCACTTTGTTGGCTTATCAGCAGGTCCGCTGATAATTAACGGAGTTCTGGCCTCGTCAATCAGAATTGAGTCTGCTTCGTCAATAATCGCAAAATTATGTTCGCGTTGAACACAATCTTCTAAAGACCAAGCCATGTTGTCTCTTAAATAATCGAAGCCAAATTCGTTATTTGTTCCATATGTAATGTCTGCTCCATATGCTTCACGGCGTTCTGCTGGCGACATATTGGAGAGAATTACACCAACCTTTAATCCTAGAAAGCGATGGATGCGACCCATCCATTCACTATCACGTTCAGCCAAGTAATCATTTACGGTAACAACGTGCACACCTTTACCAGTTAGCGCATTTAAATATGCAGGTAGTGTTGAAACCAGAGTCTTACCTTCACCGGTCCGCATTTCAGCCACATTTCCCTGATGAAGTGCGGCGCCACCCATAATTTGAACATCGTAGTGTCGTTGTCCAAGAGTGCGCTTTGCAGCTTCACGAACTGTTGCGAATGCTTCTGGCAACAAGTCATCTAGTGATTTGCCAGATGCAAATGCGCTCTTGAGTTTTGTAGTTTGAGCACGGAGATCAGCATCACTTAACGCAGAAATTTCACTTTCTAGTTCGGCAACCTCTTTAGCAATTTTTTCAAGTTGGCGAATCTGGCGGCCTTCTCCTGCACGCAAAAGTTTGTCTAGTAGCGGTGACACGAATCCTCTTTCATAAGCCTTTAGCCGATTACGGACATAGGAGCATCTTAATGTGTAAAACCTTCCGTTGCACACGAGGCCAATACCCCATCAACGCTTCCGCCGAGAGTCAAAATCGCTAAATTTGCTGCTTGAACAGTGGCCCCCGTGGTGACTAAATCATCAACAAGAAAGACCACAGAATTCGAATTCTTCGTGGGATAAACCTCTAGATACTTAATTCGGTCAACCACAAAAGCATCCTTCATATTCACGGCTCTCTCATGAAAATTTAAGGAGGTCTGATCAGATACTTTCCTAGAATGGCTAAGACAATTTAAAACTTGAATATTTAGGGTGTTATTAAGATTAATCAACTGAGTTACAAGCATTTCAATATGAGCGAATCCCCGTTTTCGATCTGCCAATTTTCTCGAGGGAATCGGAATAATTACTATTCTGATACTAGCCTGCTCTCTCTTTGGCGAGATTTCTGCCAACGCTCTCTTGAGTGATTGATTAAGACGCTCCGCCAAAAATGCCCTTGCCTGAAATTGGTTATCCTCTTTTGCAGCAAGAATTATTTGGGAGAGACTTGGTGTGAATTTACTTCCAGCAAATATTTGCAGAGCTCCTCTATAACTCACGGAGGCCTCTAATTGAATATTTCCCCTACATTTAAAACATACTCCAGATCTTGCTAAATCTTCAGCACTTGACCTTAGGCAAGATGGACACCTAGCTGGGAAGAGGAGCGAAGAGAAAACTGCAACGAACGAACCAAAATTCACTGACCAATTCTAGATTCTGCTAAGAGTTAAGAGTTAAGGCTTTAATTTCTTGTGTGGAAATTAAAGTTGTGCAGAAATTGGCCTGCTTTCAATACTTCCACCAGCGTATTTAGGAATTGTTAATACGAAGTGGGCGCCTCTGCCACGTTCACCCCAAACCTCAATCTCGCCTTGATGCAGTTTCGCATCCTCTAAAGAAATAGAGAGTCCTAGTCCAGTTCCACCCGTGCTTCGAGCACGTGAACTGTCAGCTCGCCAGAACCTTTCAAATAGCATCTTTCTATCGGTGTAATTAAATCCACTTCCATAATCTCGAACTCCTACCGATACTTCATTTTCGGACTCTGCGATTCGGACATCAACCTTCTGATTCTCGCGGTGATCCAGCGCATTTGAAATCAAATTTCGAATAATTCTTTTAATTCGTCGATGATCTACATCCACCATAACTGGAGAGTTTGGCGCCTGTAATATAACGATGCGATCCTGGCTAGGGTGAATATACTCAATTGTTTCCTTCACAAGTGCAACTAAATCGGTCTCCTCAATCTCCATAATCGCACCCTGAGCATCGAATCTACTCAGTTCAAGGAGATCGGTCAGAAGTGATTCAAATCTTTCAATTTGTGAAATAAGAAGTTCGGCGCTACGGGCTACCGTAGGTTCAAAAGTATCTTTCGTCGCAAAGATAACCTGAGAAGCCATTCGAATTGTGGTTAGCGGAGTGCGCAGCTCGTGTGACACATCTGAAACAAACCGCTGCTGTAACTTTGACAAGTTTTCTAATCTAGAAATTTGTTGCTGTAGGGATACTGCCATTTCATTAAATGAATAACCTAGACTTGCAATTTCGTCTTCACCTTGAAAATCCATTCGGAGATCGAGATTTCCCTTGGTCAATTCTTCGGCAACTCTTGCTGCATCTTGAATCGGAGCAATTAGACGTCGCATTGCAAAGTATGTGGTTAATCCGATAAGAAATGTAAGAACAATGCCAGCTAAAAGTAGGTAGTTAAAGATCAAAGTCATTGTTTTTTCCTGCTGAGCTAAACTAAAGACTACATAAAATTCATATTTTCCAACTCCGGCAATATTTAAATCCTGCCCCACTACTATTCCTGGCTCGGTGCTTCCGTCTAGATAAATTAGGTCTGCTCGTTCCCACTGGGTTTCGTTTGATTCGCGAGTTATCTCTCTAAACGTCTCAGGGATGCTCTTTAGATCCAAAAGGTTGGATGTTCCGTCAAATTTGAATGTGTCATCAATATTTGCAAATGAAAAAACTGCAATTTCTTTAGCTGTTCCCTCAAAGGTTCTAGGCGGAAGTGCGAGAATGTCATCGAAGACCAAGGTTAGAGCTGCCTTATCCTGATATTTTGAAAAAGTTAATTGAATCTGAGTATTTCGGGCCGTTGATTGCGCATCTAAAATAGATAGCGTCAGCTTCTCATTGAAAATTCCTGATGAGACTCGGCTAAAAAGAGCTGAGCCTAGGAGCCAGATTAAAATTAGTGAGAGCGCGACAATGGTTCCGGTAACTCGAAAAACTAGCGAAGAGCGCCAGGCTTTAAGTGGAGGCTTCAGTTGGAATTTCATTGAGAATTTCCAGGGACACCAGCCTTATATCCCACTCCTCTTACCGTAACAATCACTTTAGGATCTTCAGGATTAATTTCAATTTTCGATCTTAATCTTTGGATATGAACATTTACCAATCTGGTATCAGTTGCTGGCCGGTAACCCCAGACCTCACTTAAAAGCGCTTCGCGCGAGAAAACTCTTCCGGGTTCTTTTGCGAGTGCAACTAGTAAATCAAATTCGAGACGAGTAAGGGCAATTGTCTGGCCATCTCTAATTATTGAATGTTCTATCTGATCAATCTTTAAATTACCGATACAAAGTTCAGTATTTACTTCTACCGCGCTACGACGCAACCGAACTTTCATTCGGGCTACCAGTTCTAATGGGTCGAAGGGCTTAACCATGTAATCATCGGCGCCCGCTTCAAGGCCAGCAACTACATCTTGTTTGTCCCCTCTGGCAGACAACATAACAATCGGAACCATTGAAACTTCACGAATCAATTTGCAGACTTCGACACCGTTTAATCCGGGAAGCATCACATCAAGCAAGACTAAATCTGGGGCATATGCTGTGAAAAGTGGCATTACCTCATCGCCACGATTCACTAAATCTACTTCGTAACCGGCACCGGTCAGGACGATGCCAAGCATCTCTGCTAGATCTTGGTCGTCATCGACGACCATGATCGAAGTCATTAGCTACCGTGCTCCCAAGAGTTGAGATAAAGCTCTTGAGCTGGAGTCAACTTATCAATTGTTGATCCCATGCTCTCTAATTTCAAGCGAGCAACTTCTTTATCAATCTCGGTTGGAACATCATGTAAGCCAGCACCAAGAGTTGCAGCAGCCTTCAATAAATACTCTGCAGTTAGCGCCTGGTCAGAGAAAGACATATCCATAACTGAAGCCGGGTGACCTTCAGCTGCTCCAAGATTTACTAGACGTCCCTCTGCAAGTAGAAGAATGCGGCGACCATCAGCCATCACATATTCATCTGTTTGGTGGCGCATCTTTGCATTCTTGCTCTTTGCATTCTGCTCGAGCCAGGCAACATCAATTTCAATATCGAAGTGACCGGCATTAGAAAGAATCGCGCCATCCTTCATAACTTTGAAATGCTCTTCACGGAGCACATCGCGGTTACCTGTGACAGTTACATAGATATCGCCATACTTAGCAGCTTCTGTCATTGGCATAACTCGATAGCCCTGCATAAGTGCATCAAGCGCCTTAGTTGGATCAATCTCAGTAATGATTACATCGGCGCCCATTCCCTTTGCGCGCTCTGCAACACCCTTGCCGCAATAACCAAAACCAGCTACGACGAAGGTCTTTCCAGCAACTAGTGAGTTTGTAGAGCGAAATATTGCATCAAGAGTTGATTGGCCAGTTCCGAATCGGTTATCAAACATGTGCTTAGTGTCGGTGTCATTTACTGCAATCATTGGGAATTTGAGAGCGCCATCTTTTGTCATCTGGCTTAAGCGAATTACTCCAGTAGTTGTCTCTTCGCAGCCACCGATAATTCCATCAATCAATTCGGTGCGTGTTGTGTGGAGAGTATTTACTAAGTCACAACCATCATCAAAAACTAAGTGGGGCTTGATATCAAGTGATGCATTGATATGTGAGTAGTAACCGTCGCGATCGACTGAATTGCGAGCAAAAACACTGATGCCATATTCATGCACTAGCGCTGCTGCAGTGTCATCTTGAGTTGAAAGTGGATTTGAGGCACAGAGTGCAAGCTCTGCTCCGCCAGCTTTTAGGGCGCGCATTAGATTCGCGGTCTCAGTTGTTACGTGCATACATGCAGAGATTCGGATTCCCTTAAATGGTTGTTCCTTCTCAAAGCGTTCCCGAATTTGTGCCAATACCGGCATATTGCGTTCTGCCCATTCAATCTTCTTCTTACCTTCAGCAGCTAGCGCCGCATTTGCAATATCATGTTTTCCAGCTGTTTGAACGTTCACTTATAACTCCTATTAAACCTTGAATGAGAGGCTTCTCAAATTTATATGTAGGAGCGTAGGTTATCGCTTAGCCCTGATGATTGCGAGCAGAGCATCGCGAGCCTTGATCATTTGAGCCTCAGTATCGCCTTCGACATTTAAACGTAGCAGTGGTTCAGTATTAGAGGCTCGGACATTGAACCAATACTTAGGGCCGGTCAAGGTTATGCCATCTAACTCATCTACTTCAAAACCTTTGTATTCAGCAAGAATGGCTTCGATTGCGGCCGGAACATCTGAAACTTCTGAATTTATCTCACCACTTGCAACATAGCGATTAAAAGGCTTCAGAAGATTTGATAGCGAACTCTTTCCAGAAGCTAATTCAGTTAGTGCATAAAGCGCCGCTAGCATTCCAGAATCTGCTCGCCAGAAATCTGCAAAGTAAAAATGGCCGGAATGTTCGCCACCAAAGATTGCGCCCGAATCAGCCATCATTTTTTTAATAAATGAATGACCCACTCTAGAGCGAAGTGGCTTTCCGCCATGTTCTAGAATTACCTCTGGAACCGCTTTCGATGAAATTAAGTTATAGATAATTGTCGAGCCGGGCTTCCGCTTAAGTTCACGGACTGCAATTAGGGCAGTGAGAGCTGATGGATTAACTAATGAACCTTTCTCGTCAATCAAGAAACACCGATCAGCATCACCATCGAATGCAAGTCCAAGATCTGCCTTCTCCTTCAATACTCGCTTCTGCAAATCAACTAAGTTTTTGGGATCAATTGGATTCGCTTCATGATTTGGAAAGTTTCCATCTAATTCAAAATACATTGGAATTATTTCAACATTCAAGCGCGACATAACTGCAGGCGCTGTGTGACCAGCCATGCCATTCCCGGCATCGATAACAACTTTCAATTTACGTTGCTTCGAATTCTCGCCCTCGATTTCAGGAAAAAGTCCAATTAAAAAATCCACATACTCTGCCAACAAATCTCGGTTGCTCTCTTTACCAACTGGGCGATTAGCTATTGGTAGACCTTCAAGAATTAATTGCTTGATTCGATGCAATCCTGAATCCTGTCCGATTGGAACCGCACCGCTCTTACATAATTTCACACCGTTATATGCAGCAGGATTGTGGCTTGCCGTAAACATCGCACCTGGCATATTTAATTTACCGGCTGCAAAATACAACATATCGGTGGATGCCAGCCCGATTCGAATTACATCTAGGCCTTGAGAAGTAGCGCCATCTGAAAATGCATCTGCAAGCATTGGCGAGGAAGGGCGCATATCTTCACCAATAATTATTGTTGAAGGTTCGCGCTCTTCTTGCAGAAAACGGGCATATGCACCGCCAAGAACAAATGCGAAATCTGGAGTGATCTGCGATTCAACCAGGCCACGAACGTCATAAGCTTTAATAATTGAATTCAAGAACTCCGTATTAAACATGGCGCGCTAGATTAATTGGGAATTGCTCGAAGATGACCCCGGCGCCCCAATTCAAGCGGCGGAATTTCAATTCCTGAAATCTCACTAGCACTTGCGCTCTCTCGAGCGCCCGCTTCACGAACTGCATCTGCAATCGCCATTAAGTCATCGCTTGAAGGACCTGCCAGTACTGCATCTGGTTCTGGTTTAATCACAGTCCAACCAACTGGTGCACTCATTCTTAAACTATGTTGATCGCAGAGATCATATGCATGAGGTTCGGAGAATGTTGCAAGTGGACCAAGAACTGCGGTCGAATCCGCATAAATGTATGTAAGAGTTTTGGTTGCTAGATGCCGGCAACCAACGCGAGAGCACAGGCGAGCTGCACGTGGTTGTGGCCTAGTCATACCCAAGAGATTAGCGTGAAGTAAGGTTAAAACTTGGGATTTGCTAGCGAGAAATAATGCGCGCGTCAAGAACTGGGATTGCCGAACTTTCTAACTGTGCTCCTGATTCCAGCGGTAAATAACTCAATCCTCGATTCTCTTTGAAGATTACTCCGCCATAGATCTCCTTATTTTTGGTGGTAAATCTTGCGCTCACAACTCCGCTCCTAGGTGACCAAGTTGCGACGTCATTATCGCTGTTACCAACAATCGTTCTTTCATAAACTTTGCGATTCTTACTGGTCCACTCCACATTTACTTCAATATTCTTGCCTTGGAATACAACCTCTGGTCGTAGACCACCAAAATACATGAGTGTTTCTTGTAATTGTTCACTAGAGGTTGCCCAAGTAAATTCGTTATTTCCATCAAAGGTGCCAGAACTCTTGACTGCAGCAACAATTGGTTGGTCCGCAGTCAAAACTAATGAGAAATTCTTAGCCTCTAATACTGGCTTGAAGACTATGTCCTGAACAGTCCCACTCTTTATGTTTATGTCATCCAATTCAATCGGAGCAAATGTGCCATCGCTAGCAACCAGCTCTGCCCGGACATTTGTATTTACTTTTCCTGGCGCCAAAATTCGCAACATCTGTGTGGTGCTACGTCCAGAGAGCGCCACATTGTTTATCGCTGGAATAACAACTCGTTTTGCCGGATTGGCACTTTGTGAAACAAAATCCGAACCTAAACTTTGCAACCCACGCTGGCGCTGATCATGCAGAAACATTGTGACGCGACCAGATCTAGTAATTGCATGTATGACTACCGAACTCTCTCCCGGTACTAGTGAATCCAGATAAATCTGCTTGCTCGAATTCTTTGCGACTCGAATTGAATTAACTGGAGAAACGGTATTCGGCGTATAAATATAGATATCAACAACTGCAGTGCTTAAACCGCTATTAACTATTTGAATTGATGACTTACTGGCCACCGACCCAGAGCCACCAACGAACCACTGATCGCTCTCGTTAATTGCACAAATTACAGTTGCTAAAGCACCTGTTTGATTTCTAGATACATTTATCGAAGTCTCACTACTTCCATCCACTAATAATGGTTTGGAAGATAGGTAAAAGGTAGTTTTAGCTTTGGATAGCGAGTTCTTTGAAGCAGGAATCTGTCGCACTAATGTACTTGATGAAGGCAAGACTGAAGTTGATGTTCCACCACTTAGATTTCCTGGACAGACTGTTGCTGGATACGACTTAATTGTTGAAACTCTAGAGTTATTTGGATTGACAAGAGCTAGTGCTGAAATAATAAATATAAACACCAACAATGCAGCAATCACTCGATTATCTAGAGACTTGAGGTTTGAAGCTTTAAACAAAGTTACCCATCTTGGTGCTTTAATCATGAGAGATTCTCCTTGGATAGCTCTCGGCGGCGGCGGCCGGCTGGCAACGCAAGGATTAGGACTACCAAAATCGATATGAACTGCAGTGAGATTAGTGCGCGATGTTCTGTTCCATCGTGAATTAACGAGATTGGACCTATCTCCGCTACATCAAAATAAGGTAATCCAATCGGCGACTTCTGTAATTCAAGACTTGTTCCATTTACGATTAGTTTCCAACCCTTATCAAATTTCTCTGCAATTGTTACGGTTCCTGGTGTCAAGAGATCATCTTTGGCGCCAATATTTGAAGAGCTTAAAGCAGTAACAGCGCCGGTTGCATCAGTTACAGAGACCCGGGATTTGCTTCCGATAATCTGCCAAATAATTCCGGAATTTCTTGAAGAGCTGCGAGTAAACCCACCAATACCATCGATGGTTCGAGCAATATTCTCATCCACCGGTTTCTTCAAAAATACATACTGAATCCCCTGAGCGCCTAGATCTCTGCTTGATGTAATTCCAGCACCACTAAGTAAGTCAATTACTGCGCTATCTACTGCTTTTGGAATTTGATCTACTACATCAGGATCTCCAATCTGTAAATCTGAACCTCTGGTTATGAAGTAGTTCAATTGGTCCACAGTTTTTCCAATTACCAAAGTCTTTGGTCTAATTGGGGTATCGCTGAGTGAGGCAATAAATGCCGGAACAACTTCGCTTCGCCCACCAGCAACAGCTGAATTAGCGCCACCTGTAACAGCCCAAGTGCTCGTAGCCAGTAAGGAGAGAATTGCAAAAAATGTAGCGAATACGGAGGCGAAATGTCCGAGACCAAGCTTTGAATTCCTCAACTTTGGAATTAGCTCTGATGCAATATGAAGTGTTGGCAGGAGAATAAGAACTTGAATAAAAATTATTATTGAACCAGTCCAAACTCTTCCACCACTGCCATGTCCTGAAACATATATCCGTGAGAGCAGCACTGCTAATGTGAGTAAAGCGATTGACGCTGTGACTTCAATCGGAAACTTCTTTGAGAAAAAGAGTGCGACTAAGAAGATAATAAATGGTGCGACTATCCAAGCTGGCACTCCGGTTGCGCCTCCAGGATTCAAAGTGAGAATTTCTAAAAGTGAACCACCAGAGAGCGCAAGTCCTGGTTCAAATAAGATCCGAGTCGGGTTGAGAATCAGCTTTCCCGACCACGGAAGAGTTAACAGCGCCGGTATAAGCGCGAAGGCAAAGAATCTGCGGATTCGCGAAAGTTCAGCTGTCATAACAAATCTAACTAGTCCAGCACTTCGAATCTCATCTCGACGATTAATTAGCGCAGTGAAAAATAGGACGATAAAGGTGACAGTCCAGATTGCCAGGAAGAGCGAGGAGAAAGCTGCAAGAAGTGAGGCCAGTAAGGAGAGTGAATAAATTCGTCGCCAGCTCAGGCTTTCAAAATTAATTGTTCTTGGCAGCAGACTTAATAAAATTGGGGCGAGTATTGCGATTGCAAGGGTCCCAAGTCGGCCTTGATTAATGCTATTCCAAATTACCGGTGATAGGCCATAGAACAGTCCCCCGATAACTGCTACCTGGATTGATAAGCCGAATCTTCGTGCGCTTCGATACATCACAAAGAAAGCAAGGGATGGCATAAGTAAGAATAAAATTGTTATGAAAAGCCAGACTTTTCCAAAAGTTAAAAAGGAAGCAATGGCGAGAATAGCTATCCAAGGTGGGGAATATTCTGCGGATCCCATGCCAATAATGTGCCAAGATTCAATATATTTTGAAATCAAATCCATTGCTCCACCTGGCGAGGCTGGAAGTGCACCGCCACTTATTGAACCAAATCTATTTCTGGATGCAATCAATGAGATCAAAAGGGTTGCTGCAAGGCCGAACAGTAAAGGCCGGTTGCGGAGGGTATGCCAATTGGATTTACGAGATTTTAAGACAATGTCTTCGTCAAAATTCTCATCAATGATACCGATATCTGCATATGACATTGGTTGATCTGCTGCTTCATCTGCAACTTCATCTGCTGTTTGACTAGTCTTAAAAAACTTTCGCAGCGCATAACTTGCTTGCTCTATTGCAAGTCTGATTTGGCTTCCTGGTGGCGGAATATATTCTCGAATTGTTCGAGGCGAAAGCAGCCTCTTTGATTTTCGAATCTTTCTAGCAGCAAGTAAATCCTGGGGCTTAATAATCAGTAATCCAACTGCAGCAATTTCATCTGCGGCATATCCAGGAAGCTTGGCTAACAAATATCCAATTGCGCGAATTGCAGCACTTCCAACTATTTGAAGTGTGATCCAAGGCAAAAGCCACCAAGATGCATTTGCAAGAAGAACATATGCCGCATTTTTACGATCTAAAAGTCTCGGTCTGTGCAGGAATGCTTCCTCGACATCTACGCTTCGAAGTTCAGATGCGGCCGCTTCTACGTGATAAACCAGCGCTTGAGGAGCTGTTAGGACAGAGAAACCAGCAACTCTTGCACGCCAACCTAAATCAACATCATCTCTAAAGAGCGCCAAGTTTGGATCTAATCCACCTAGATCTTCAAATACTTTTCTCCGGGCCAACATCGCTGCAGTGCTTACAGATAAAACCTCTTTAGGTAAATCGTATTGTCCTTGATCTTGTTCTCTCGGATCTAGCCCCGTCCATCTAGCGCCATTTACCGCAATGCTGATTCCAACTTCAAGTAAATGTCTGCGGTCATACCAACCAAGTAATTTAGGACCGACAAAGGCAACTTGTGGCTTATCTTCCAAGCCTGCAATTAAATGTTCTAGCGCTGATCTACTTGGCGCGCAATCATCGTGAAGAATCCAAATCAACTCTTCTTGATTATCAGAATTTAGTTTTTTTGCCGAACCCAGTGCCAAAGCAATAGCGTCACCGAAGCCAGCATCGCGATCAGTCTTTACAACAGTGATACCTGCATTTGCAATCATCTTTGCAGAGTTATCAATTGAACCAGTATCAACTGCAATGATGCGATCGATGCGTCTGGTCTGCGCAGAAACCGATGCTATAGATTCTGGCAACCAGTCTTGACCATCATGCGAAACCAAGATTGCAGTAACGAAAAAATTGTCAGCCACAGACTAATCCTTGACTAATACTCTTGAAAAAGCGATGGAGTTGAAATTTATGCAGAACGGCGCTTTAGGCGGCGGCGCTCACGCTCGGAGAGGCCTCCCCAAATACCGAAACGTTCATCATGTGCGAGCGCATATTCCAAGCACTCGCCACGAACATCGCAAGAGAGACAGACTCGCTTGGCTTCGCGTGTTGAACCACCCTTTTCAGGGAAGAAAGCTTCTGGATCGGTTTGAGCGCATAGAGCGCGCTCTTGCCAGGAAAGTTCGATTCCGTCGCTGTTGATTACGCCTTCGATTTCAATTGGGCGTGGATCGCTCATACGGATACTCCTTATAAATCTTGGCCACCCAGATCTGACTAGACCAGGCGGGTTTACTAAGAGAATTACACGCGTGTAACTCGATTAAGTCAAGTTATTTCAGCCCGTATTTACGCCAAATCCAATAAATTTTAAAGAAAAAACAGAAATTTCTTCTTTTTAGCTAATTTTTTGACCAAAACTAAACTACGGAGTTATCTAATTTCGGAGTTACTAGAAGCCAAAGTAATTGTCGACAGCAAAAACATGAGCTGGCACTTCAAAGCCAGCGGCCACGAAACAATTTTTAAGGCGGGCCCCGGCCCCTATGGCTGCGTCATCCCCAACAACAGACCCATCTACATGAGCCCCGGACTCGACTCTCGAACGGCGGCCGATCACAGATCCACCAGAAATAACTGCATCGGGTGCAATTTTTGATTCGGGCAAGGCTAGGAATTCGCTGTTCATTTCCAAAACTAAATCTCGCGATGCTTTAAGTAACGCGGCAGGAGTTCCGATATCTAACCAATAAGCCCTGTCTACAAATCCAAAGACCTTGGCGCCATTGGTCAATAACTGAGGGAATGTTTCGCGCTCAACGCTGATTACTTTTCCACATGGTATCGAGTCAATAATTTCCCGATTAAAGATATAGCAACCGGCGCTAATTATATCTGTTGGTGGATTATCCATTTTTTCATTGAATGCAGTAACTCGATCAGAAGCATCTAATTCGACTGCGCCATAAGCCCGAGCATCTTCTACTTGGGTTAAATAAAGTGTGACGTCAGCGCCTTTAGCTTGATGAAATTTAAATTGGCCATCTAAATCATGTTTACTCAATACGTCACCATTAAAAATGGCTACCGGTCCGCTACCTTCAAGCATTGCTGAAGCATTGCTAATAGCACCACCAGTGCCTAGCGCAACCTCTTCAACGGCATACTTAATGGAAATTCCGAAGTTCTTACCATCTCCAAAATATGGTTCAAAAAGTTCGGCTTTAAAGGATGTTGCCAGAACGATTTCAGTTATTCCAGCCGCTCGAGCCTTAACAATTTGATGCTCGGTAAATGGAACACCGGCAACCTGCAACATTGGCTTCGGGGTGTTATTTGTTAATGGCGCCAATCTGGTGCCACGACCACCGACTAAGAGAATTGCACTTCTATTTTTGTTAGCCATATTGTTATTAGCCATATTGTTATTAGCCATATTGTTATTAGCCATTATTTAATTTGTCTACCGATTTCTTCGATTTATTGAGCAAATTTTTCGAATTTAAGGCCGATTTGATCAGCAATTTCAGTAATTGTTCCCATGATTGAAAGCGTTTCATCAAGTGGCAGCATTGGAGATTCCTTCTCGCCGGCTCGAAAGCAGCGGGCAAATTCGATTGCCTCTTCGCGCAAACCATGGCCAACATATTTCTTATCTGAACCAGCAATTACTTCATCTTTATAATTTATTACCCGCCACGTTGTTGGGTTGTAGAAAGTGCGGTCAATTTCGATTCTGGCATCACTTCCAACAATTAAAGCCCGGTTAGGTGTTGCCGCCAAATTCGTAGTATTCAAAATTGCTTGCGCCCCACTTGGATATTCCAAAATTATTGAAGTCTGCCCATCAACTCCAGTGAAAGCTTTTGTGCTTCGCGCTGTGATGCGAGATGGGGTTCCAAGAACCATTGAGGCAAATGAAACTGGATAAATTCCTAGATCAAAGAGTGCGCCGCCACCCAATTCTGGATTGAAGAGGCGGAAATTTGGATCTTTGGCAAACCATTGTCCGTGATCTGC
>JAURGA010000007.1 GCA_030834095.1 Candidatus Nanopelagicales bacterium
CCACTTCATTCCTAGTTCGTGAAATGGTTCAAATTGAATCTGTCCATGCAAGCTTCCTGCATTTCTACCTGAGGCCTGGGTATTCAAATCATATTTCTCTAAAAGTGCGACATTCGCACCCTTGATTGCAAGGTTGTATGTAGTTGCACAACCCGCGGCTCCACCGCCAATAACAATTGCATCAAAATTTCTCTGCTCAAGAGATTGATGCGAATTAGTTAACACATTAATATACTAACTTACGAGTTAATATTTAAGTAGTTGATTGGGGAGAAATGTCTAAAGAATTCCGCGGTAGTTATGGTGTCTTAGTAACACCATTTACAGAGGGTGGAAAATCCGTAGATACTGCTGCACTAAAAAATCTTCTTGATTGGCAGATCAAATCTAATTCTCCCGGAGTTATTGTTCTTGGAACAACTGGTGAGTTTCTAACGATCAGCGATGATGAACGCCGCACCATCATAGAAACAACAGTGAAGCATGTTGATGGCCGAATTGATGTTTTGGTTGGCACAACTAATGCATATACCCCAAATGCCGTTAGATACAGCAAAGAAGCCCAAGAGCTTGGCGCAAATGGCCTGATGATTCTGCCGCCTTACTATTACAAGCCAACACATGACGAGATCTACAACTTTTACAAGGCAATTTGTTCTGTGGTTTCGATTCCAATCATGATTTACAACAATCCTTTTACTTCAAATGTTGATATTCCAGCTGCCCTGGTTGCAAAGATTGCAAGATCATTCGAGCAAGTTAGATATATCAAAGAGGCGAGCCAAGATATCGCTCGGGTTCGAGATGTAATTGAAGAGTCTGATGGTCTAGTCAATGTCTTCGCTGGTGAGCGTGTAGTCGAGTCATATCAGTTGGGCGCTGTCGGATATGTGAATCCTTATGCGAATTACATTCCTGAAGCCTCAACTATTATCTGTGATTTTCTTGCGGCTGGCCGAATCGAAGATGCCAAGAAGATTGATCGATTCATTACAAAGATTGATCATGTAATCGCCGAAGGTCATCCGCTATATGGTCATCAGTGTTATTCAAAGGCACTTGCAGCCGTTCGCGGTTATCCAGTGGGAGATGTCAGACCGCCAATTACAACTTTCGCAGACCTTGGCCAAGAAGGTAAAGATCGCGTCGCAAAGATTTCAAAGATGATGGATGAACTAAACGCGCTCTTGGTTCAACTAGCTAAATAGCTTTTTTGGCTCAATCGAAGATTGGTTTTACGTTTCTGGTTCTCTTTATTTCAAAGAATCCAGGATAACTAGCAACGCCTACTACCCCGTCGAATAACTTTCCTGCTTCTTCGCCCTTTGGGGCAGGTGAGATAACTGGGCCAAAGAATGCAACTTCGCCAACACTGATAATTGGTGTTCCGACATCTTCGCCAACTTTGTTGATTCCGCGGTCATGGCTTTCGATAATCTTTGCATCTAGTGATTCATCTTGCGCATACTTCATTAGATCTTCTGAGAAAGAAAAGTTAGATAAAACCTTTGTAGTCATTTCATCTGAGATTTTGGTTTTATTCAAATGAATCTCATTGCCAAAAGCTGTGTATAAATCGCCTTTGATCTTCTCTCCGTATAAAGCTTCTGCAGCCACAACTACTCGAAGTGGGCCAAGTGCTTTCTTGGCATAATCTAAATACTCAGTGGTTATTGATGGGCGACCTATATTTAAATAATAAAGACTCATCGGATTCCAGGTAATTGAAATGTCGCGAACTTTCTCTACTTCAACCAACCATCGCGATGTCATCCAGGCCCAAGGACAGAGCGTGTCAAACCACATTTCAACTTTCTGGGTAGCCATTTTTTCTACAACCTATTCGCTATCACTCGTCCGCCTTGCACAACCAAATCTAGCTCACGAAGATTTTGCGGATCATCAAGTGGATTTCCACGCATTGCAATTAAATCTCCAAAGAAGCCCTTATTGATCTGACCTAATTTATCTTCTTGCTTAATCAAACTTGCAGCCGTCGAAGTTATGGACTGAAGTGAATTCAGAGTACTTAGACCAGCGCCATGCATCAAAAATAGTTCGTGCAGAGCTGCGCTTGTGCCATCTACTAAATCTCCTGGCGGATAATCAGTTCCGTTTGTCATCTTGATACCCGCGCCTATTGCAAGTTTTACGCTCGCTAAGTGCCGATCGGCAACTGCTAAACAATTCTGAATTGATGCTTCTTCGAAGCCCTTCTCGCGCATCCAACTTTCAGATCTAGTTACACAGAGAGTTGGGGAGTAGAAAACATCTTTTGCTGCCATTGCATCTACGGTGGCTTGATCCATTACGTAACCATGCTCAAAGGAGCGAACACCAAGTCGAAGTGCCTGTTGGATTGCGGCTGATTCGCCAGCATGTGCAACTACATAAGAATTTCGTTCTTCGGCAGCCTTTACGACTCCCCTGATTTCATCATCAGTCATCTCTGGATCTTCTGGTCGCTCACCTGCTCGGGCAAGGCCACCGGTAATAAATATCTTTAGATGATCTGCGCCATCATCCAATTCACCAATTGCTGCTTTGTAGAAGCCATTGAAATCTTTTGCATAACTACAGGCCGAACCCGCGCCGTGTCCATCTGGAGTTGATAGCGCACGACCAGCGCCAAAAATTCTTGGTCCTTGAAACCATCCAGCCTTGGCGGCTCGTCGCAGATAAAGATCTACCTGATTCTGCTCATGAACCGAGCGCAGCGTTGTGATTCCTGAAGCAAGTGCTTCATGGGCCCGTTCAGCGGCTCGAAAGGCGGTAAGTGCCGGATCTTCATTTGGATCCGTTAGCGAAAATGGAAATACAACTGAAAGATGCGAATGACAGGAAATCAAGCCCGGAAATAAGTAACGACCATCTAAATCAATGACAGTTTCATCGCCACTACGATTTAAAGTGGAGGATTTTCCTAATTCAGTAATTTCACCGTTCGCAGAAATTCGCACTGCATCTTCGCTCTTTATCTCGCCAGCTAAGACATCAACGATTTTTGCATTTGTGATTAGCATTTTTTATCCGCCAAACTAATTTAAAGTTAATGTTACAGGTTGGCTGCCCGCGGTCTGAAGAACGCAAGATACATCTCGGCCATCAGCTAATCTGCGTAATTCTGGCTCGTTGCCTGAACATTCAGGTTTTGCCAATGGGCATCTTGGATGGAATCGGCAACCACTTGGTGGGCTCATTGGATTTGGAACATCGCCTGGCAAATCTTTTGGCATAAATGATGTGCCATCTGCATGCGGAATCGCAGAGATAAGCGCACGGGTATAAGGATGTGAAGGATTATTCCAAATCTGATCCACAGTTCCGACTTCAACAATCTTACCTAAATACATAACTGCTACTCGGTCTGAAATTCGACGCACAATTGATAAGTCATGAGAGATAAAGACCATTCCCATATCAAATTCATCTACAAGATTTACCAGCAAGTTGGCCACTTGTGCTTGTGAAGAGGTATCTAAAGCTGAAATTGGTTCGTCGGCGATAATTGCAGTTGGTGCAGCTGCAAGTGCACGCGCAATTGAAATACGTTGGCGTTGGCCGCCAGAGAATTGGTGAGCAAATCTATCTACTGCATTTCTAGGCAGACCAACTTTTTCAAGCAAATCTGCAGCCTTGACCAAAGCTAATTTCTTAGACATACCCGCAACGATTAAGCCATCAGCAATCTGCATTCCAATTTTGCGTCGTGGGTTTAGTGAGCCATAAGGATCTTGGAAAACCATCTGCAAGTTACGGAAATGATCTGGGCGCTTGCCTCTGGTTAATTTCTTAACCTTCTGGCCATCGAAAACTATCTCGCCAGTAATAGGACTCAATATTCCAACGATTGCTTTCCCAAGAGTAGATTTTCCGCAGCCGGATTCACCAACAAGCCCGAGGATTTCACCAGAGTTAAGAGTTAGATCTACACCCGCAACCGCACGCACCTTGCGACCATGACGATCGTATTCCACCGCTACATTCTTAAGATTTAAAATCTCCTTCATTAGTTACTCCCGGAATTAGAGAGTTCGCTAAATGGATTTACTGGACAGAAAATTCGGTGGTTCGAAGTTAAATTCAGAACCTCTGGCAAAGTTTCTTTGCAGCTAGCCTTTGCAAACTTGCAACGCGTATGAAATGCGCACCCAGTTGGGAAATTGCCAAGTTCTGGCGGCATGCCATCAATAGAGAGCAAATTCTTTGAATTAACTTCGGAGTTACCTGGAAGAGCAGCGATGAGCCCCTTGGTGTAAGGATGGCGAGGATTCTTCAATAAATCTGATGTTGCACCAGACTCTACTTCAGATCCTGCATACATAATCATGATTCGGTCAGTTAACGAAGATAGAACTCCAAGGTCATGTGTAATAACCATGACTGAAAGATTTCGATCTGTGCGAAGTTGGTGGAGTAATTTCAAAATTCCTGCTTGCACTGTAACATCAAGAGCGGTGGTTGGTTCATCGGCAATAAGTAACTTTGGTTCACAAGCTAGCGCCATTGCAATCGCAATACGTTGGCGCATTCCACCAGAAAACTGACTTGGATGGGCGCTTAACGCAGCTGCTGGCTCTGGAATCTTTACTGTCGCGAGAAGTTCTAGCGCACTATTTCTGGCAGCAGCCTTGCTGACTTTACGGTGATGGCGCAGATGCTCGGTCAATTGCACTTCAACGGTAAGCATCGGGTGCAGCGAAGTCATTGGATCCTGGAAAATCATGGCGATCTCTTTACCGCGGATATCGCGATATTCGCGCTTTGTGCTGGTCAGAATTTCACGACCATCAAACATAATTGAACCACTGGCTTTGCCCTTATATGGCAAGAGGCCCAGCATGCTTAGCGCAGTCATGGTTTTGCCGCTACCACTCTCACCAGCTACTCCCAGAATTTCACCGCGCCCGACGTTAAACGAAAGGTTGCGAACAGCCTGAGCCTCGCCGCTTCCAGTCGCAAGAGTTACCGTCAAATTTTCAACAGTTAGTAGGTTCATTAGTCGCGCAGCGCCTTTGCAGTTCTTGGATCGAGCGCATCACGAAGTGAATCACCGATAAAGTTGAATGCCAATACCGCAGTCAAGATTGCGAGTCCTGGGAAGAGTCCTACCCACCAACGATCGAAGTTAACAGCGCCCATAGAAACCATCGAACCCCATTCAGCAGCAGGTGGTTGAGCTCCCAGTCCTAGGAATGAAAGTCCCGATAGAAGTAGAAGGGCATTACCAACTTCAAGAGATGCTAAAACAAAGACCGGTCCAGATAAGTTTGGTCGTAGATCAACCACCATCGTTCGTAGCGCAGAAGATCCGAGAAGCGCAGAAGCAGTTACATAATCATTCTGCTTAGCGTTAAGAATTAATCCGCGCACTAGGCGCGCATAAACCGGCCACGCAACAATAGTTACCGCAATGACCGCATTTCTAATCTGTGGTCCAAGAGCTGCTGCCACTGCCATTGCAAGAACAATTCCTGGAAATGCAAAGAAGACATCTGTGACGCGCATAATGAATGAGTCAATTTTTCCACCGGCATATCCTGAAATGGCACCTATGATTGAACCAATAGCTGCAGATAAAACTACTAAAAGAAGTGAATATGGAAGCGAAATTCTGGCACCGTGAATTATTCGGCTCCAAATATCTCGACCTAATTCATCGGTTCCCATCCAGTGCGCTGCTGATGGAGTTAAAAACTTATCTGCATCTTGTGCATTTGGGTTATAAGGAGCAATCCAAGGAGCAAAAATCGCAAGAAAGGTCCAAATTGCAATGATTGAAATGCCAACAACAGCAAGTGGTTGGCGCCAGATTGAGTTAGCGTTCTTTGATCGCTTTAACTTTTTTAGGATTGTAGACATTATGCAGAATCTCTCATCTGTGGATCAATTATTCTGTAGAGAATATCTACGATTAAGTTCATCGTGATGTAGACCGTTGCAACGACCATACTTACACCCATAATGCCTGGAAGATCCAAGCCAACTGCAGCGCGATATGCATATTGACCCAGCCCTGGCCATGAGAAGACGTTCTCAACTAAAACTGAACCCGCCAATAAGCTTGAAAATGCAACACCTGCAACGGTAATGATCGACAAGAGAGCTGGACGCAGAACATGGCGCGTGATTACTGTGAATTCTGGAAGGCCTTTTGCTCGAGCCGCCCTTACATAATCATTGCCCAGGATTTCAAGCATTGATGCACGGGTAAAGCGCGTTAGGACACCGACTGCGTAGATTGCAAGAACTATCGCTGGCAGTAGTAAGTATGAGAATGCCTGTCTGAAAGTTGAGAAGTCGCCAGCAATCAAGGCATCAATCGTGAAGAGACCCGTAACTGTTGGAGGAGGTTCCCCACCTGGTTCAAGTCGGCCAGTTCCTGGTGCCCAACCTAGAACGAAGAAGAAAATATAGAAGGCAGTTAACGCGGTCCAAAATGCTGGCATTGATACGCCGGTCAAACTAAAAACTCTAATTATTTGATCAGGTAAACGATCTCTTGTTACTGCAGAAATGATTCCAAGAAGTAATCCAACAATTAACGCAAGAAATACTGCGATTAGCGCAATCTCTAGTGTTGCCGGGAAGTATTCCTTCAAATCTTCAGCTACTGGGCGCTTACTAGAGAGCGAGACACCAAAATCACCTTGAAGTAAATTCGTGACATATCTGAGATATTGAACAGGCACTGGCTGATCGAGACCGAATTCTTTTTCGAAGGCGGCGACAATTTCGGGATCGCTATATGCGCTCTGACCTAAATTTGCAGCTACCGGATCGCCCGGAACTAACTGAGTAATTGAGAAAGCAATAAATGTAACACCGAAAACTAAAATAATGCTAGTAAGCAACCTTCGGATTATAAAAGGAGCGAAGCCAGTTCCGGAGAGAGGTCGCTTGCGCGTTTTCCTCTCACCTGAAACTGGCCTCACCTTCACCTATGTATCTTAACTAAATTTAAGTATTAACTACTTAAGTTCAGTGAGATTTACCTTCCAGATTGGGTGGTCTTGAACACCTACTACTGACTTGTTTGCAACAAGAATTGCTGCTGGCTGAACTAGTGGAATAAGTGGACTGCGCTTATTCATCTCCTTCTGCCATGATCTAAAGAGAGCTGCGCGCTTCTTTGGATCAGTTGCTGTAGCTGCCTTTGTTTGAAGGTCAGTAATAACTGAATCTTGGCCAGCGAGCCAGCCCATACGTAGACCAACTTTTGTACCTGGGCTAAAGCTTTCGGTGTAGTTGGTTGAATCTGGCCAGTCTGGACCCCAGAGCCATAGACCCATTTCTTCCTTATTGTCGCGGTATAGCGGTAGTGAAACCGCAATTGGTGCACCAACGAGTTTGGTCTTGAAGCCAATTGCACGTAGATCTTCATCTACAAGAGCTGCAAGTGAACCGAAGTTGAGGCCGTTTACTGCGCCACCGTCACCCCAATAACCAATTGAAACTGGTGTGTCTTTGATTCCACAAGCATCAAATGCTGCCTTTGCACGAGCAGTATCTTGCTTGATTGCAGCCTTCTTCTTTAGAGCACCTGAGAAGAAGCTTGGGATAATTCCTGGAGCTTGGATAGCGCCAAATCCTGCGTAACGAACTATCTTGTTGTAGTTGATTCCGTAACGAGCTGCTTCAACACACTTTGGATCAGATGTGAACTTAGTAGCTGGTGAGAACTCGCTGTTCTGGCTTAGGTAGAAGAAGAAGACGTTAGATGCCTTACCGGTAACAACATTTACCTTGCTGCCTACACCTGATGCTTGATCTGGTGAAAGGTCAACTGCGATAGATGAAGTTCCCTTAATAACATTTAGACGTTGAACGTTTACAGGGACGTTTCTGACAATAATCTTGTCGTATCCGGCCATGCTCGCGCCCCAGTACTTTGTATTCTTCTCTAAAACAACTTCAGTTGTTAGGTTGAATGACTTTAGTACGTATGGTCCGCTACCAATTGACTTGGACTTGAGAAACTCAAGTGCCTTATCGGCTGTTGCGGCATCTGCAGCGTCAGATGCGCCGTTAGCTTTTGCAACCTTGCTGTTCAAGATTCCAAGAGCAGGTGATGTAACAATTGCTAATACTTGTGGGGTTGCCTTCTCAGTTGTCAGAACAACAGTTTTAGCATTTGGAGCTGCAACTGTAATTCCGTTCATGAGTGAAGAAGGGTTGCCCTTTACATTCTTTAGTCGGTTTAGTGAGAAGACAACGTCTGCAGAAGTTACCTTTGTGCCATCAGCAAACTTTGCCTTTGGATCAATTGTGAAAGTAAATTCTGTTGCTCCTGCATTAACTTTCCACTTTGATGCAATACCAGGAACTGGAGTTGAAGCGTCTCCACCCTTGTATGTAACTAGTGTTTCGTAGAGCGCACGGTTAATCATGTTTCCAGTTTGTTCGAATGAACGAGCTGGATCTGTCGATGTTAACTGGAATACAGTTTCAACAGTAAGATTTTTAGTTGCAGCATTAGCTGGCAATGCAACCAAGCCAGCAGTTACTACTGCTGATGAAAGTGCAATGCTGGCAATACTTTTAAAGTTCAACTTCATTTATAATGCCTTTCCTTTTGCAATCGGAATCGCACAGTAATGCAGAAAACCTGCTGCAGCATTGCGCGACTTTGTGGATTAAGTCTGCCTAAATTGCTCATCTTAGTCAACGCAGCTTCAAGTGGTTTCCTCAAATTCTCAGCGCAAATAGTGCGAATCTCGAACAAAATTTATTACATTTTGTTATGTAAAAATTTGTTACAAAGTATTCGCCAGCGCTTTTCTAGTTAGCGACTAGAGCAGTTGGGTGCTGGTTAATCTTTCGACCACCAGTCTCCTCAACCACAATTACATCTTCAACTCTAACTCCAACTTTGCCAGGCCAGAAAACCGAAGGTTCAATTGTGAATGTCATACCAACCTCTAAGGGCGTGTGATCCTCCTCGGAGATGAATGGGAATTCATGTACATCTAGGCCAATGCAATGTCCGGTTCGATGTCTAAACCAGTCACCATAACCACCCTCGATAATTACATCTCGAGTTGCCTTATGAACTTGCGATGCTGGAACACCAGGAGCTACTGCAGCTATGCCTGCAGCTTGTGCCGCCATAACTAATTCGTAAACTTTCTCGTATTCACCAGATGGATCGCCGACAAAAACTGTTCTACCAAAGTCTGCGCAATAACCATTGATGACTGAACCGAAGTCGAAGGAGACTCCCATTCCACCAACAATTGGATTGCTGCTTCTGCGATCCGATGCATCACGATTATTCTTTGGACCCATCGACCAGACTGCAGTATCAAATGATTCGGTCTTTGATCCGCGTTCATTCATCTGGAAGTTAACCTCAGTCTTTAGATCAAGTTCAGTGACACCGATATTTACTCGGCCTTCAACCTGAGCCAAAACATCATCTACCAAGTGGCAGGCCGTTGTCATTTGTTCAATCTCTTCAGCTGACTTAATTCGTCTTAACTTGTTTACTAATTCTTCAGCATTAACGATGGTCGCATCAGGGAAAATCTGCATAATATGCATGATGGTCTCGCCCCAAGTTCTAGAGCTAACAGCAATCTTCTTGACCTTGCCAAAGCTCTCGGCAACCTTCTTGAACTTTGCATGAGCATCATCAAGTTCGCTCACTGTTGTGGTGTTTGGGTCAACGCCATTTGGTGAATCAAACTCAACAATCATCCGTGGAAACACAAATTTCGGTTCGTGCTTTGGGTGCAGAAATGCTCCTGCCACCCAGTGGTGGGTATATTGAACATTTCCGAATGTGACTACGCGACGTTCGGTCCCGGTTAAATAATCGAGGTCAGCAGTATGTTTTGGAAGAAAAACTAGATCTACGCCTTCTGCCTCCATAAGGGCATAAAGCTTCTCTCTACGCTCTTTGTAATTAAACATTAGAGCGGAAGTTCATCTTCATGGTTATGAATTATCTGCCAACCAACGGGAAACTTCTGCCAAATTCCGGTGTTTCGCACTTCGCGTGTTGGCGAAGCCCCATCTTTAAAAATAACTTTGAAGTAGTGGCGAGCAATTGCAAAATCTCCGTGCACTGTAATAACTGGATCAGTTGCATCGATTCGCTCAACTTGTGGGGCGCTAGGGTCAGTTGGGCGGCGTCCGCGAACTTCATTTAGCCCCTTAATTCCAAAGGCCATATCCCGTTCGGTTGAATCCCAGACGGTGCAATCTTCATTTATGAATTTATCAATCTTTGGACGGTTCTTCTCGATGAAGCCTTCATACATGGTGAGAACACCATTCCAGATATATTCCTGATCTGCATTCATTTTATTCTCCTTCTTGCCTGGGGCTCATTTAGGTTTTATTAGGTTTTGGAAGTTTAATTCTTTGACTTTGCGGTTTCGATAGCTGCAATCTCACTTGCATCATCTAAATACTCGAAGCGCAAAAGTGATAGCGGCACATTGCCATTTAGCCAGAGATAATCATGGAATTTCTTCATGTCGAAATCTTTAGAATTTGCACGTTCTTTAGAGACGGCATCTGAGAAGAGCTTAATTATCTGGGTCTTACCAATTTGATAGGTAAGGGCTTGTCCTGGGCAGGAAGAGAAGAAGACCGCCTCTTCATACGCAGTTCCGTGATCCATTGGGACTTTGCGCTCTAGATATGCTGTTGCGGTAGGTATATCAATCTCGCCCGTCGCAAGGGCCACATCAACAATCACGCGCATTGCGCGAAGCTTCATAAAGTTATACATAACTGTCTTTGAATGAACCGCGTCATCGAATAAGCCAGCGGCTAGTAGAAGCTCTTCGTTGTAGAAAGCGATTCCCTCATTTACGCCTGAGTCATAGTAATGGCGGCGTAATTTGCGCTCGTGTCGCCACGACATTGCTAGTTGTTGGTAGTGCGCACCTTCATGAACGATTCCTGCTCTTGTGTCACGGGCATTTGCAGCATAAAAATAAGGAAGTTGGTTGTGAGGTTTTGGAACATATGAATATCCATCTTCATCAACGCGAGATTGTCCAGTTAAATCATCTGTAACGCCTAACCATCTAATTGGTTCTAGGTATTTTGGAAGTGGCGCAGTCAAATAGTGCTTCAGTGAATTTGGCTGAGATAGAATTCCTTCTTTCTCATAGAAACCACGAACTTGAAGTTCAGCTTTTGCCTCGTTCGCAACCTGCTCTACATCGGTCGTAGGAATTGGTGGAACCGCAACACTGCGATACTTATTGGCAGTTAAATGTTCAAGCGTTACTGCTCGATCCCATTCAATTTCACCAATCAAGCGAAGCTCGCTGGTAGAAAATGGAACTAGCGCTATGTTGTTAAAGAACCACTGATATTTCTCTTTTCCAATGGCCTTAATCGGCTTCATTGAATCGAGGTTCTTCTTCAACCATTCTCTGAAATCAACAAAGGCTGTAATCGCTGGAGCAGCAGCACCCTTTAATTCAGCAGCAAGGCTATCTCCCACTAATTTTCCAAGTTCGTTGACCGTTGTCGTTATTTGTTCTTCAATGTTTTCAAGTAATTCAATTGCCACCGTGGCATACGGGCCAACAGAATTACCCTCTAGATTTGCGCGACCGTGGTCCAAAATTTCTTTGGTATTGCCCAGAACAAATATCGCTTCCTTAACTTCCTTCTCGGTAATTTTTAGCGGAAGCAACAAATCGAAGAGCACGCCGATTGTTTGGTCGATATAGAACCTTGGTTGCTCTTGCCAAATCTTTATATAGTCAAGCTCCCAGTAAACGCGGTGGATTGCAGTCCCAATTAATTGATGATCAATCCAACTAGCCTTATCAACTTTTAGTGAAGTTGAAGTTCCGACATCAAGAGCGCGCCAGCGGTTCTCAAAATCTTTTATCTCAGTGCGATATTTCGCAACATCACTTGGTGACCAAGCTGGTTTCCAATTCGCAACTCTTTCAAGTCTAGGAATGTCATCGTGCGATCTTGGTTGTTGCAGAGTTCGCCAGTTCCAGAAATCTGAACCAAGTTTCTCGATTTCGATAGCTAAACTCATTGCTCCCCCAAAATTCACTAATCCCTAATTCCGAAATCCTAGTTCAAAGTTCGAAAGTTATGAAGAGCCTGGAGTCGTGGAATTCCTTGCGCAATGCGAACACCTAAAAATAGTTTGCCGAGAAATTAGTATGGCAGAACTTTCTTTGGCTTGCCCTGTTTGTATTGATTTAGCCATTCCAAATCAAAGCCAAGAGCTGTAGCCGCAGTTAAGACCCAGTTGGGATTTCTAAGCATTTCACGACCCAACATAACTGCATCAGCTTTTCCGGATTCGACAATATCTTGTGCAAACTTTGGATCGGTGATTACGCCGACTGCACATGTCAGCATCTTGCTGCTTGTCTTAATATCTTCGCTAAACCGAACTTGATATCCAGGTGCTACCGGATATGTAATATCCGCTTTGATTCCACCGGATGAACAATCAATTAGATCAACACCTAATGGAAGCAGGATTTTTGCTAGCTCACTGTTCTCGCTGGTATCCCAACCACCATCAACCCAGTCGTGGGATGAAGTCCGCAGAAACAGTGGCATTCCTGCAGGAATAACACTTCTAATTACTGCGACAACTTCTAGTAAGAATCGAATTCGGTTTTCGAAACTTCCGCCATATTCATCACTTCTCTTATTTGAAATAGGAGATAAGAATGAATGGATCAAATAACCATGCGCCCCATGAATTTCAATGACGTCAAAACCAGCCGCAACCGCTCGGACTGCAGCGTTTCGGTAATCTTCAATAATTGATTTAATCTCAGCTGTTGTAACGGCTCTTGGGGTTGGTAACTTTCCGAATGCAACTTCACTTGGGGCAACTGCCTGCCATCCGCCTTGTTCTGGCGAGACATAATCTTGACCCTGCCATGGCGCAGTAGTTGAACCTTTCTGACCTGCATGCCAGAGTTGAATTCCAATTTTCGAACCCTGTTCGTGGACGAAATCTACAATTGGCTTCCAAGCCGCAACCTGTTCGTCATTCCAGATACCGGTGTCGCGAAGTGTGGATCTAGCGCCAGCAGAAATTCCAGAAGCCTCAGTCATTACTAAGCCAACTTTGCCCATCGCATACTTGCCGAGATGAATCAGATGCCAGTTGTTCGGCATCCCATCGACGGCAGAGTATTGGCACATTGGTGAGAGCCAGATTCGATTAGGAATTAAAAGATCTCTTATTTGGATTTCATCAAAAATACTAGGCATTTGCGAATCGTATATCTTTGCGCATCCAAAATATGCATATATTGTTCGGGCATGGAAAATTCTTTGAGCGCAGGTAAATGGGTCACAAAAGTTGCAGATGAGCTTGCAGAGGTGTTGCAGCCCACAGTTAATTTGGATTGGGAGATTAAAACTCCAGATTTAGATTGGACACAATCTCAGACTGCGATTCACACCATGCGCGCCTGCCTCGAATATTCATATCAAGTTGTTGGTAAGCGAATCGATACCTACCAACCAGTTCTCTTTGAAAAGAAAGAGAAGGCAACCCCTGCTGAGTATCTGCCAATGATTGCAACCGCAGCAAGAGTTCTTGAAAAAGTTGTGAAAGATGCAGAGCCAAGTGACCGTGCCTGGCATGCATATGGAATTTCAGATGCAGTTGGTTTTGCAGCTATGGGTGTCGTGGAAGTAAGTGTTCATACTTATGACTTAGCAAAGGGATTTGGGATTGATTTTGTTCCGGACAGTCAAGCGGCAGAGTTTGCAATCAATCGAATCTTCTCTGGGACTACTGAATACCCAGCGCATAAATCACAGGGCGAACTTTTGCTCTGGCTTGCAGGAAGAATCGAACTATCTGGTGTTGCAAGGCGAACTGGCTGGAAATGGAATGGCGTTCCTAGATAGCTGTTCTAGATAGCGAATAAGTTGGATTAGCCTCGCCAAAACTTATAGCTATAAGTAAATGATGCTGCAGATAACCCGAGCAACGTTGCAAGTGCAATCAAGAAGCCATTGATTCCACCCATTTCCAGAATAAAACCAAGGATCGGTGGGAAAATAAATGCTCCTGCCATTATTGAAATCATTAGTACCGTTGTTGCAAGAGGAAAACCCGGAGTTTTACGTGCAATCCAACTGGAAGAGTTAGGGAAAATTGGCCCTAAAAAGAATCCGCAAAGCGCAAGACCCAAGCCCATATGATCTCTGCTAATCATTGCGAAGGAGAATGGCAGAAGAGTTGCCAGAACCCCAACTAAAATTATTGCGTGTGGTTCAAGATGTCTTGCGATAAAGACACCAAAGAATCGCCCAGCCGAGAAGAATAGATAGAAAAATGCACTACTCAATGCTCCTGATTCTAACGACCCATTTGAAGTTTTGATTATTGTTGGGAGCCACACTCCGATTGAGTTTTCAAGTCCTGAATAAAAAATTACTGCCAACAAGATTATTAATAACTGAAATTGATTCTGCTTGGTCTGTGAATAATGTTTAAATTTTTCGACTCGCCAATCAGCACCCGTTAGGAATCTGGTTGCTATAAGTGATGTGCCGATTGCAAAAAAGATAATCGCAGGGATATTTGAAGATCCAAGCATGCCGATAGTAAATGGACCAGCTAGTGCCCCAAAACCTGTTGCGGCACTTGCTAAATTCATTCGAACATGTGAGGCGTTACTACTTCTAGTAAAAAGCTGTAACAGTGCAAGTCCGGTAGCGCCATATCCAATGCCTGCGAAACAACCCGAGAGAGTTAGCAGAACAGCGTCATTTAACGTTACAACGCCCATCAAGCCAATAAATGCAACAACTATTCCGCGTCTGATGAACCAAATTAAATCCATCTTTGGGCCGAATACTTGGACCAAGATTGTGCCAATTAGAGTGTGTAGAGCGAATCCCGCCAAGACCAGACCTGATGTCGAGATTGATAAATTATTTCGCTCTGCAATCCATGGCAACATCGGGCCCCAAGAAGTCGAGGTAAAGCCCATCATCGCAAATGCAACTGTGGCACAGAAAAAACCCCGAGTAGTTAGTTCGCGCTCTCCTGGTTGCACTAACTTCTCAGTGGACATCTGCGTAGCCTAGACTTATTCATAATCATTTCCCAGGAAGAATTACCGGAACTTGGATACTTAATCCACCGTCGATGACAATGGCTTGACCAGTGATAAAAGCTGATTCATCTGAAACTAAGAAAACTGCTAAATCTCCAATTTCTGAACTTTTTGCAATTCTTCCAAGTGGGTGTCCCGCACCCCAATCAGCGAGAACTTCTTCAATGCTCTTTTCACCACGATGCATTTCAGCAGATGTCCGCAACATTGGGGTATCTACAGATCCGGGAAGAATCGCATTCACTCTGACGCCACTTATTGCAAGGTCAATTGCAGTAGCTCGAGTCAGCGCGTTGATTGCACCTTTAGATGCTGCATAGGCAACAACGGTTTTCTGACTCATAAGTGATTGAACGGAAGAGATGTTTACTATCGAGCCTGCTTTTTGGGTAATCATAACGGGAGCAACATGTTTGGCAGTTAAGAACATGGATTTAACATTTACGTTGAAAGTTTTATCCCAAATTTCTTCTGTGGTATCCGTAACGCTGCCATAAGTTTGAATTCCAGCACAATTAATTAAGCCATCAATACGGCCATATGTAGATAAAACTTTAGCAATCGCATCTTCTACTTGTGCTTCATTGCTTACATCTACTACTTGAGAACTAAACTTAGATTCAAAATTTGCATATTTTGTATTCTGATTCGCTAGTGAAGAATTATCAAGGTCAAAAGAAATTACGGTGGCGTTTGAATCAAGAAATTTCTGGACACAGCCTTCGCCGATACCTTTGGCTCCACCGGTAACGATTACAACTCTGCCGCTAAGGTCGATGCCCATTTTTGCTCCATATGATTGAAATCCCAGACAAATCGAAGGATAGGGCATTTAGTATGCTTAGCAAATGTCAGCATCAGATTTAGTTGCCAAGTTAACCACCCTTTTGGGCAGTGATGGTGTCCGCAGCGATGCGGTATCACTTCAGGCCTACAGTCGTGATGCGACTCCGATGTTTGAAGGACTTCCTGAAGTAATTGTGGCCCCTAGAAATACCCAAGAAGTTTCCAAAATTGTAAAATTTGCTCACGATACTAAAACACCGATAATCGCTCGAGGTGCAGGCAGCAATTTGTGTGCGGCGACAGTTCCGCTAAATGGTGGAATTGTGATGAGCATGACAAGTATGAATAAGGTTTTAGAAGTCGCTAAATCTGAAATGATCGCAATCGTGCAGCCAGGTGTAACAAATTTAGATTTAGATCAATTGGTTGAAAAAGAAGGTCTGCGCTTTGTGCCAGATCCAGGGTCACGAAATGTTTCAACAATCGGTGGAAATGTCGCAACAAGCGCTGGTGGATTACGTGGGCTTAAATATGGAACAACCCGAAATTACATTTTAGGATTAGAAGCAGTTCTTGGGACTGGCGAAATTATTCGCACCGGTGGCCGCTTGGTAAAGGATGTTGCTGGATATGACGTAACAAGGTTGTTGGTTGGAAGTGAAGGAACTCTTGCCGTCTTTACGGAAATTACAGTTGCTCTTGCACCTCGACCCGAAGCATCGAAATACGGTGTTGCTTACTTTGAAGATTTAGCTGCAGCCGCTGACGCTGTTGAGAAAATAATTACATCTGGAATTTTGCCAGCAACGTTGGAATTTCTAGATAACACCTGTCTTGTCGCAGTAGAAGATTTTGCTCATCTTGGTCTAGATACTAAAGCCGGAGCGCTTTTATTATTTGGCGATGATGGCGATTTAGTTTCGATTGAGCAGAGCGTTGGCAAAATGGCAGAGATTGCCAAGTCATCTGCTGGTTGCCGAGGCGTAACTCTTGCTGCAGATATCGCGGCAGCCGAAGCTCTTCTGTATGCACGTCGATGCTCACTGCCGGCACTTGCACGTTTAAGTTCGTTATCAATCTTGGAAGATATTGCAGTGCCAAGAAAATCTATGGCTGAAGCAGTTAAGCGAATTGAAGCAATTGGAGTCAAGCAC
Organism: Candidatus Nanopelagicales bacterium; assembly: GCA_030834095.1. Taxonomy (GTDB): domain Bacteria; phylum Actinomycetota; class Actinomycetes; order Nanopelagicales; family Nanopelagicaceae; genus AAA044-D11. The sequence goes on from JAURGA010000007.1 coordinate 17,033, forward strand.
GGACTTCGAATCGGAACCTTTGGCCATGCTGGTGATGGAAATCTGCATCCAACTATCGTTTTGGATAAAGACAATCCTAAAGAAGTTGCTGCAGCTGAAGCGGCACTTGCTGAAATATTTGCACTCCCCCTTGAATTTGGTGGAACTATCACGGGCGAACATGGTGTTGGTTCGGCGAAGTTGCCATATCTTGAAGCAAAAATTGGTCCGGCAAATATGCAACTGCAACGCGATATTAAAAAAGTTTTTGATCCAGCCGGAATTCTAAATCCAGGGCGGATCGGTTCATGAGAGAAAAATTCAGCCAAGATAAATTAGACCGCTGTATTTCTTGCGGTTACTGCTTGCCAGCATGCCCAACTTATAAATTAACTGGAAATGAAGAGTCATCGCCTCGTGGGCGAATTACTTTGATGCGAGCTGTCCAGAACGACAAATTACCAGCGCTCGACTTGTTGCAGGAATCTTCTTTCTGTCTTGGCTGCCGTGCTTGCGAGCCGGTCTGTCCTGCCGGTGTCGAATACGGCGTATTGCTTGAAGAGATGAGAGACATTACCTGGCAAGGAAAGAACCGCCCACTAATTATTCGTGGCCTCTTTGCAATTGTTGATTCAAAAATAGGAATGTGGGGGCTTGGTTTATTTTCACCGATGGCCCGTCGACGTGAAGCTAATAAGGATCTTCATCTTATGTATGGCTGTTTTGAACGCCGACTCTTTCCCTCAGTAAGTCGCGCAGTTGCGAAGTTGGCGCCAGAGGTTTCTTGCTCATCTGATCAAGGTTGTTGTGGCGCACTTCATGCACACAACGGCGAACTTGAAAAGGGTAAGGAGATGGCGAAGGCTTTGGGAGCCAAGCTTCCTGGAACGATTCTTACTACCGCCGGTGGCTGCGCTGCACATCTATCTTCTGTTATCGGCGCTGACCGAGTTCAAGAATTTTCACAGTGGTGGTTCAAGCGTGATATCGAATTAAAGCCAATCACAAAAGCTGGACGCAAGATTCGTGTCGGCCTGCAAGATTCTTGTCACCTACGAAATGGCATGGGAGTTTTTGTCGAACCCCGAGAAATTTTGAAGCAGTTGGGTGATCTTGTTGAGGTCCCTGGTGCGGCTGATTGTTGTGGGGCTGCTGGAAGTTATGCACTGCTGCAGAAGAAAAATAGTCGCAAAGTTGTTAGTCAGAAGATTGCTGATATCAAAGCCCTAAATCTTGATTACATTGCAACTGTAAATCCCGGATGCACTAGACAATTAGTGACTGAACTTCGCCGGGCTCGAGTAAAAACTAAGGTCATTCACCTTGCTGAATTAGTTGCGAATTCACAGATTCAATGAACTCAGAATTCTCACTGGAAACGCTAAAGTCATCTTGGAATCAAGTTCTAGATACAGTATTAGAAGTTGATCGCGTCGCCTGGCTGCTCTGGTTTGATGCCAGATTAGTAAATCTTGAGGGCAACGTTTTGGAGGTGAGCTTTGCCGATAGTGAAAAATTTAGTGGCGACCACAACTTCAAATCAGCACGTAAACCCGAACAAACTGCCAAACTAGTGTCCGCAATATTGGAAGTTACTGGACGGAAGTTGGAGGTTATCGAATCTTGAAAAAACTATTTATCCTCCTGACGCTCTGCCTAACCTTAGTAACAAATAATGTGGTTGCTTTGGGGCCACTACCTCTTACTGCGGCGGGACCTGGAAATCGCATTCATGGCGTTGATATCAGTTTGTGGCAACGTCCATACGGCAAACCGATTAATTATCAGAAGATGGCGAAAACTGGTGTCCGCTTTGTAATGATTAAGGGTGCAGATTCTCAACCAACCGCTGATTCAATTGCTCGAAAGTATCTGATTGAAGATCGAAAAGCAGCCCAGGCTGCTGGTTTATATACCGGCTTTTATTACTTTGCATATATTCCTGATACCAAAGTTAGAGCTGAAATAATTGCTGATGCAAAAACGCAAGCCCAGAAAGTTATTTGGCGACTTGGTGAAATTGGTGGCTATACCGAACAAGATTTACCTGTTGCGCTGGATTTAGAAACGAACTGTGTTCGCAGAATTTCAGGGGTCTGTCAGAAGTATGCAAGTCGTGCCCACGTTTCATTGTGGGCGAAAACTTGGTTAAAGGAAATAACTTTCAAAACTAAGCGTCTGCCCTTTATTTATTCATACCCAAATTTCTTACAGAGCGCAAAGGCGCGATCAAAGCACTTTGCAAAGTATCCGTTATGGATTGCCGCATATGGGATTGATCCTGCAGAACCAACAAATCATCCAGGGATGAAGAGCGTTGGTTGCTTCGTGCACTCGTGGACAAAGTCCGATTGCACCGCTGATTACACTATTTGGCAATACTCATCTTGCGGTAAAGGTTCGAAATATGGTGTTGCAAGTTCAAGAATTGATTTAAATGTGTTTAATGGTGGGGAAGAGAAGTTTTATGCGTTGACTAAAGGTATTTGGAGACCAGATGAAGTTGATCTCCTTCCTTACAATGAAACTACGACGGCAACCTTATTATCAAGTTCTAGTTTGATAACGACAAACGACAGTGCGAATTTTGTGGTGGATGCAGTTCGTCCAAATGGCACCCATGTTGTAACCGGTAGCGTGCGATTTGTTTCAGCTGATACAACTGTTCAAACTGGAGTTCAACAAGTAATTCGATCTGCATCGGGAAGATGGACACTGAAAGTTTCTGGATTGACTGCCGGCAGCTATGTTGGATTTGTTGAATATTTTGATAAATCAAAAACTCATGCAAGTGCGGTCGTGCCGGTGATGTTCGAGGTGACCCAGGGCCCAACCCCAACGCCTCAGCCATCACCAACAAAGAAGCCAGTACCTAAGCCAGTAGATAGCTGCGCGGGGCAAATTCGTTATTAGAAGATAACCAAAGATAGAGTTGCGTATTATGACTAACAAAAATGTGAGCAACGAAAAATCGATCCCGCTTAGCCACGGCATCGTGCGCCAAGATCGAAAGTTAAGCGATGGCCGAACAATTTCTTATTACGACTCAAAAACAATTATGCGTGAAGCTATCGACACTAGACCAGTCGAGAAACGTCCAGGACTTGGTGAACTTAGGCTAGATGCACTTACTAATGAGTGGGTTGTTATGGCGGCCCATCGCCAAGCCCGAGCGTTCTTGCCACCAAAGGAATTATGTCCGCTCTGCCCAACCAAACCAGGTTTGCAATCTGAGATTCCAGAATCTAGTTATGAAGTTGCGGTGTTTGAAAACCTCTCACCTTCACTTGCACTTGCCCAATCTGATTGGAAATTGCCGGAATACGACGGTTTGACTACCCCGATTGTTGATGCGGCTGGCTTCTGTGAAGTTCTTTGCTATACCGATAACCATGAAGCACACTTTGGAACTCTTTCGCTAGAACAAATCCGAATTGTTATGGAAGCCTGGCGCGATCGCACTCGCGAGATTTCGAAGTTGCCTAATATCGCTCACATCTTTGCCTTTGAAAACCGCGGAGTTGAAGTTGGAGTAACTCTTCATCATCCACATGGCCAGATTTACGCTTATTCATATCTGCCGCCAAGAGTTGAAAAGATGTTGCAAATCGCAACAGACCATCTGGCAAAACATTCGCGTCCGCTAATAACCGACATTATTGCTCGTGAAGTGCAGGATGAAGTTCGGATTGTTGCGCAGAACGTTGACTGGATTGCATACGTGCCTTTTGCTTCAAGGTATCCCTTTGAAATTCATATCGCACCAAAAGTATTTACTTCTGATCTTGCAGAACTTACAGATACTCAGGCAGATTCCTTCGGCGCGGTAGCTAAAGAATCTCTACAACGGCTAGATGGGGTATTTGGAATTGAGATGGCATATATGGCATCTTGGCATCAAGCACCTGTTCATGTCGGGCGAAGCGCACTTGGTTTACATCTACAAATCACAAGTATTCGCAGAGCCCCCGGAAAGTTAAAGTATCTTGCAGGATCAGAATCTGCGATGCAGGCTTTTATTATGGATCTGAAGCCGGAGCAATCTGCCGCACAACTGCGCGATGTAAAAATCTAATGCGCGTTCTGGTCACAGGTGGCGCTGGCTATATTGGTTCAGTCGCAACTGGGATGCTCTTGGAACGTGGTTTCGATGTAACTGTTCTGGATGACTGTTCAACTGGTCACCGCGATGCAGTTGTGGCTGGTGCAAAGATTATTGAAGGCTCAGTTTTAAGCGAGGAATCTCTTGCATCAGCGCTATCCGGTTGCGAGGCAGTCTTTCATTTTGCCGCAAAATCTTTAGTCGGTGAGTCAGTCGAGAAGCCTGACCTTTACTTTGATGTAAATGTGAACGGAACCAAGAATTTACTTAGGCAGATGTCCCTGGCAAAGATTTCAAAACTAGTTTTCTCATCAACAGCAGCAACCTATGGCGAACCAGAAGTAATCCCAATCAGTGAAAGCGCTAAGACCGAACCAGCTAGTCCATATGGTGCGACTAAATTGGCAGTAGACAAACTAATCACCGAAGAGGCCAAATCTGGCTTAGCAGCAATAAGCCTTAGATACTTCAATGTGGCTGGCGCATATAAATCAAAGTTCGGGTGGTTGGCTGAACGCCACAATCCAGAGACCCATCTGATTCCAAATTTATTACGATCTGCGATTGATAATCCAATAAAAATTTTTGGCGACGATTGGCCTACAAAAGATGGCACCTGTATCCGAGATTATATTCATGTGGCCGATTTAATCAATGCTCATATTCTTGCCCTAGAGAACTTGGTCGCGGGTCAACACCAGATAATTAATCTCGGCAGTGGCAGCGGATATTCGGTGGCCGAAGTTATTAGCGCGGCAACCAAAGTTTTAGGAAGAGCTATCCCGGTTGAAATTGCCTCTAGAAGATCTGGTGACCCAGCGGTTTTGGTTGCAGATATTTCACTGGCCGAACAGGCTTTAAAGTGGAGACCGAAATTCGATATCGAAAAGATGGTTAGCGATACCTGGGAATCGGCCAATGCACAATATCGCAAGTAAATTTCAGGAAGTTTTTGGCACCGCTCCAGAAATCATCGCAAGTGCACCTGGGCGAGTAAATCTGATTGGCGAGCATGTCGATTTCTTAGATGGCTTTGTCCTCCCCTTTGCAATCTCGGACTCAACCACTGTCGCAATAGCTAGAACATCTAACAATAAAATTCGATTAGCTTCAGTTCAAAAACGAGGCACGGTTTCGACAATCGATTGTGCGGATATTGAGCCAAAGAGTGGCGAGGCTTGGACGCGTTATCCAATTGGCGTTCTCTGGTCACTTGGAATTACATCTGGAATGGATATCTTGATTGATGGCCAAGTGCCATTGGGCGCTGGGCTCTCTTCCAGTGCAGCTCTTGAATGTGCTGTGGCTACCGCAGTTACCGAACTATTTGATTTGGGTTTATCACTTCCAGAATTAGCACTGGCCGCCCAACGTGCTGAAAATGTCTATGTCGGCATGCCCTGCGGAATTATGGATCAATCGGTTTCTCTTATGGCAACAGCCGGAAATGCGCTGCTCTTAGATACCCGTGACCTTTCTATCGAACATATCCCCTTTGATATCGCACCACTAGGTCTCGAACTTTTAGTGATTGATACTCAAGTTCATCATGCGCTAGTTGATGGTGGATATGCCGAACGCCGAGCATCTTGCGAAAAAGCTGTTGCTGATTTAGGGATTACTTCGCTGAGAGATATTTCATTGGTTGACTTTGTTTCCAGAAAATCCAAGCTTGATGAGAAAACTTATCTGCGTGCTTTCCATGGTGTTACTGAAATGCAACGCGTTTTAGATGCCGTTGCACTTTTAAAGAGTGGAGATTTTCTTGGCTTCGGCGAGATTGTAACTGCGGCTCATGTTTCGCTCCGTGATAATTACACCGTCTCATGCCCAGAATTGGATTTAGCTGTTGATACCGCACTTAAATTTGGTGCTCTTGGTTCGAGAATGATTGGTGGCGGTTTTGGCGGCAGCGCAATTGCACTTATAAAAGCTAAAGATGCTGAACTCATTAAAAGTGAAATAAAGAGTGCTTTTATGAAGTCCAGATATAAGAGCCCTAGATTTTTCTCTGCTCTGCCGAGTTCTGGCGCTGCAGTAATAGATTAAATCTCAGCGATATTGATGCCGAGTATCGCAACTCTTATCTTAGGCAAGGCAATCTTGGTTGGTCCACTAATTACCGAAGCATCGTTAGTTGGATCATATTGAGCATTGTGGCAAGGACAAATCAGAAGATTTTTGGTGGCATCGTAATTTACAGTGCAGCCCTGGTGAGTGCAGATCCTTGAATACGCAAAGACTCCGGCTCTAGTTCTAAAGAGCACCGCAGGAGTTCCGTCAAAAGAGGTGAATTCTTTACTTGAGCCAATTGGGAAATCAGCTACCTTGACGATTGCGGTTCCGGCTTCTGGAGTTGGATTTGAAGTTTCAAATCTCCGTCCCAAAAATACTGCGGCCACTGAGGCTGTTGCAACACCAAAGATTCTCATAACTTCGCGGCGATCCCGAAGATCAGGTATCAACGCCACGATCTTTCTCCCCTTTGTATTTTGACGAACTAAGAAGAAGAGTGCGAGCCAGAGAACTGCATACGCTGTATCGCTTCCAAGAAAGTAGGGTCTAATGGTCCAAGTTGCGGTGAGCCACAAGGTTATTGAAATAAAGAAACCACCAAGTGCTGCTAGTTGGAGTGCAATTCCGGAGAGCACTGCGATTCCAATTGCAAATTCCGTAAGTATTATCATCCAGCCAAACGTTGTTGCATTGTCAATCATGCGTTCGAGTAAAAACGAGATTGGCGATGTTTCAAGATAGCTTGAGATTTGAGCACCGATATAGCTCGGTGACTTTGGATTTAGGAATCCGGGATCCGTAGCTTTATTCCAACCGCCATAAATAAAGGTAACGCCAAGGAATAAACGGATGACTCGGGCAGCCACCGGGAGGTTCTGCCATGACTTTGCAAAACTATAACTTGCCACCGTTATTACTCCTTGACCACCTAAAGAAGCTCCCTCACTTGGACTCGAACCAAGAACCTGCCGATTAACAGTCGGCTGCTCTGCCAATTGAGCTATGAGGGATTATGTAGTTATTGAACGTGCGAACTATATCTGAAGCGCCAGGACTAGCCCAATTCGCCTAAAGCGGCATCCTTCTGAACTCGGCGCTCAGCTTCCATGGCTACCAGAGCCGAGAACGTCTCGTTGTATTGCGCCTCATTCTCAGTTGGATTCAGGCGTTGTAACGTTGATTTAATTTCAGCAATTGATCTACTCAAAGCAACTTCACGGAGCCGTGCAAAAATCGCAGCAATATATCGTTCGGAGATTTCTCGGTCGGTGCGTATTGGCTCGACAGTAAGTTCGGTGATTAGCGCACGAATATCTTCGCTCTCGCTGCTCTCTAATAAATTTTGGATGTTTAGTTCTGGCGAAGAATCTATCTGAATCCGAAGTTGGTGGTAGGCCCAATATGAGAATGCATTCTTCTCTAGTAGCGCCCAATCCTTCGCCATTTCTGGAAACTGCAACTTAATCTTTAAGACTTCGCGTTCCATCATCAAGATTGGGTCGCGAAGGTTTACTTCAGATTGAACTGCAGGTTCGAGGTTCTGTGATGGCACACTTCTTGTCGAACTCTTCTTAATTGCACTTGTAACAATATCTACTTCGAGTCCCAGCCAACCTGCAACCAAGCGTGCATATTCTGGACGAAGTGAAGCATCGCGAATTTTGCCAATAAGTGGGGCAACTTGGTTTAGAGCAGAAACTCGACCTTCTGCCGCATTAACATCATATTTTGCGATCTCGCTCTTTATCGCGAACTCAAATAGTGGAACTCGACGCGCAATTAAATCTCGCACAGCTGCATCACCCGATGCTATTCGCAAATCACATGGATCCATTCCTGATGGTTCAACCGCAACGAAAGTTTGGGCAACAAATTTTTGATCGTCACCAAATGCGCGAAGTGCAGCTTTCTGTCCCGCAGCATCACCGTCAAAGGTAAAAATTACTTCGCCACGAAAAGCATCGTCATCCATTAATAATCTACGGATTACTCGGATGTGATCATCACCAAATGCGGTTCCACAAGTTGCTACCGCCGTGGTAATCCCAGCTAGATGTGCCGCCATAACATCGGTATAGCCCTCGACAATTACAACCTGGCGCTTCTTTGCAATCTCTTTCTTGGCCACATCTAAGCCGTAAAGAATCTGGCTCTTCTTGTATATCGGGGTCTCAGATGTATTCAAATACTTAGGACCCTGATCAACTTCATCACTGGCAAGTTTGCGCGCACCAAAGCCAACAACGTCGCCGGAGATATCTTTGATTGGCCAGACTAAACGATTTCGATATCGATCAATCGGGCCCTTGGTGCCTTCTTTACTTAGACCGGCAAGTGAGAGTTCGCTATCGGTAAAACCTAAATTCTTTAGGCGCTTATAAAGCGCATCCCACTCATCTGGCGCATAACCAACTCCAAACGTTTCGGCGGCGGCTTTATCAAACCCACGCTTCTGCAAGAAATCTCTTCCGATTTGGGCGCTGCCTGGAAGATTTAACTGCTCGCGGTAGAAATTCATTGCTGCAACATTTGCTGCTACTAAACGTGAGCGATTAATGCTTGGGCCAGTGTTTGTGTTGGTTCCGTCGTAACGAAGTGTGTAACCCATGCGGTCGGCTAGTCTTTCGACCGATTCTGAAAATGAGAGATGGTCCATCTTCATCAGAAATGCAATTACATCGCCACCAACACCGCATCCGAAACAGTGAAAGTAACCTTTGCTCGGTGTTACGTGAAAGGAGGGACTTTTCTCGTCATGGAAAGGGCAGAGACCTTTTTTCTGTCCCCCACCAGCGCTCTTTAATTGAACGAAATCACTGACTACATCATCGATTGAACTGTTATCGCGGACATGACTGACATCTTCATCGCGAATTCGACCGGAAGCCATGGCGTTATCTTAATCGCGCAGCTAGCGCGATCGCCCCTGGATCAGTTAGTGAAGCCACTTGATCAATAACTACGCGCAATCTTGCGCTATCTGTTGTTGCACGTTGCCAATCTTGCAGAAAGAAAGATTCCAAAGTATTTGGTGCACCTTTTAAAACTGCCGCCACGAGTTCATGAATCAAGGTTTGCTCGTTGTCATAACGCTTAACCGAACGCTCTGAATTAATAATGTAGAAACCTGCAAGTGACTTTAGGAAAGCAACCTCAACATGTTGAGCCCGAGGCACCACTAAATTGGCGTTATATCGGGTTAATTGACCGGGCCCATATTGCGCTCGGGTTGCTTCTTCGGCGGCTAAGGCAAATCTTCCGACTAACTGGCTGGCTAAATCTTTTAATCTGGCAAGTGCACGATGACTGCCATCATATTCTTTTGGCCAGCAGGAAAGTTGTTGCAAATTCTCTAACGCAATTCTGGCCTCATCGATTGTGATATCAGCTAAATTATTTGATTGCGCATCTCTGTAAATATCGGCAAAATCATTAGTTAAATCATGTAATTTCACTTGGCCGGAAACTAAGGCATCTTCTAAATCATGAACGCTGTATGCAACATCATCTGACCAGTCCATAATTTGCGCTTCAAATGATTGACTGCCGAGTGGCGCATCTTTGCGAACCCAATTGAAGATATCTAAATCATCATCGTAAACGCCAAACTTATGTGCATTTGTTGCGCGCGGCCAAGGATATTTAGTAGCCGCATCCAGGCTGGCCCGAGTTAGATTTAAGCCAAGTGAGATTCCATCTGCATCAACAGTTTTAGCTTCCAATCGGACAAGTAATCTAAAGCTCTGAGCATTTCCTTCAAATCCACCACAACTCAGTGCCGTCTGATTTAAAGCTTCCTCGCCATTATGACCAAAAGGTGGGTGGCCGATGTCATGCGCTAAACATGCGCCCTCCATTAAATCTGGATCAGCACCGAGTGCAGCGCCAAGTTCGCGACCAACTTGTGCACATTCGAGTGAATGCGAGAGTCTGGTTCTTGGAAAATCTGTTGCCCACGGTACTGCTACTTGAGTTTTTGCAGCAAGTCTGCGAAGCGCAAATGAATGAATGATTCGGGCGCGATCACGAGCAAATTCCGTGCGACCTAAACGTTTTGCTGGTTCATCTAAAAAGCGGGCGCGATCAAACTCGTTATATCCCGAGTGTTCAATCGCAGCTCTTAAAACCATAGTGAGGTAACCCTAACTCCTTAACTAATTCTTAACTTGGTCCGTTAGGTGGATACCCTGCCGGCCAAGGGTGACATACGCGAGATAGGCCCCGGTTTCACGCACTAAATAGCGGAAACTCGAATTTGAAGTCGAAGCTGGTCCAGTGCGAGTTGGTGCACAAGTAGCAGATATTCCTAGATCGGATGCCATGGTCACAGCACGTAAGCAATGGTATTGATCAGTAACAATAATTGCCGTTTTTAGATTTAATTTTTTCATTACATCCACATAGCTCTTAGTGCTAGCAAAAGTATCTCTTCCATAAGGTATTGAATCTACAAATTTCTTTGAAACACCTTGATCAACCAACCAAGAAAAACCACTGGCTGCCTCAGTTGTCCGATCCCCTGGTGCTCGTGATCCAACTGTAAGAATTTTTGGCGCTAAGCCTTTTTCAAATATTCTCTTAGCTTCCAACAACCTAGCCTCTAACACTGGGCTCGGCACGCCATCAAATTGTGCAGCGCCCAAGACCACAATTGCATCGCTCTTTACTGGATCAGTATGATTGGCGGTATACCAAACTCGGCCACCAACATATGTCGGCAGAACTATTACCACTAATAAGACTGTGGCGATTACGCGCTTAATTATCTTAAAAATTAGAAACAAAATTAGCCACCTGAAACTGAATCATCAATTGTGATTTCTGGTATTTCGAATGGATCGTTTAGCCAACCATCTGGAAGATGCACTGGACGGCCATGACTGGTTCTGCCTCTTGGTGATTCGCCTACTTCAACGGGATATGGTTGATCTTCAAGTTGGCCAAGTAAATATTCCAACTCGCCTAGCGAGGCAACCATTCCAAATTTGCTCCGAAGCTCGCGCGGCACACGGAAGCCCTTTAAATACCAGGCCATGTGCTTGCGCAGATCTCGCATTGCGCGGCCCTCGGCTTCGAAGAACTCGACTAGTAATTGACCATGTCTAAAGATCACATCACGAACTTCAAAGAGTGTCGGTGTGATTCGCGAATCCGAACCGCTAAATGCCGCAACCAAATCTCCAAATAACCAGGGCCGTCCTAAACATCCGCGGCCTACAACAACGCCAGCGCACCCGGTTTCAATCATCATCCGAACCCCATCAGCGCCAGACCAAATATCACCGTTACCTAATACCGGAACACCAGTTGGGGCAAGGTGTTCTACAAGTCTAGAAATTGCAGACCAATCAGCTTGGCCTTCATACATTTGTGACGCAAAGCGCGAATGCAGTGCAACCCAAGCAACTCCAGCATCTGCTGCAGCCTTGCCAGCAGTTAAATAAGTTTCATTATCCGGGTCAATTCCGATTCGCATTTTTACCGTAACTGGAACACCAAATGGCTTTGCTGCATTTACTGCAGATGTAACAATTTGGGAGAACAATTTCTGTTTGAATGGCAGCGCCGATCCACCACCACGTCTTGTTACTTTCGGAACTGGGCAACCAAAATTCAAATCAATGTGATCCGCTAAGTTCTCTTCCATCAATAACTTTACGGCTAGTCCAGTTACATTTGGATCCACTGCATAAAGTTGAACCGATCTTGGTGTTTCACCAACCCCTGGCGTGATCAATCGCATCGTCTCTGGATGTCTTTCGATTAAGGCGCGTGCTGTGACCATTTCGGAAACAAATAAACCAGCGCCTTGTTCGCGACAGAGCGTGCGGAATGCCGAGTTTGTAATGCCCGCCATTGGCGCAAGAACAACCGGTGTATTTAAAACCACCTGATTATTCTCGAATTGGCCATTGGCAATTGGAAGAACCAGTGGTTTATGAGATGTGGTTAACAACCCAACAACCGTGGCGCAAGCCAATTTTGAACTTGATCAATGCTGATTCGCTCTTGTGCCATTGAATCGCGTTCGCGGATTGTGACTGCGTTATCTTCTATAGTTTCGAAGTCGATTGTTATGCAATATGGAGTTCCGATTTCATCCTGACGGCGATAACGTCGACCAATCGCACCAGCATCATCGAAATCAACTGACCAGTTCTGGCGAAGTTGTGCAGCTAAATCACGTGCTTTAGGCGATAGATCAGCATTTCTAGATAGTGGAAGAACTGCAACCTTGATTGGAGCCAAGCGGTAATCCAATTTCATAACGGCCCGCTTCTCCATTTCGCCTTTAGCATTAGGAGCTTCATCTTCAGTAAATGCATCCATCATGAAGGTGAGTGCGCAACGATCGACACCGGCCGCTGGCTCAATAACAAATGGCACCCAACGCTCGTTCTTCTCTTGATCAAACCACGAGAGATCTTTACCGGATGCAGCGCCATGCGCCTTCAAATCAAAATCAGTACGACTTGCAATACCTTCGAGCTCGCCCCATTCGGTTCCGTTGAATTCAAATTTGTATTCGATATCAACAGTACGCTTTGAATAATGCGATAACTTCTCTTTTGGATGTTCAAATAAGCGAAGTCGATCCGGATTGATTCCTAAATTCTTATACCAATCGAGACGAGTATCAATCCAATATTGGTGCCAATCTTCATCGGTGCCTGGAACTACGAAAAATTCCATCTCCATCTGCTCAAATTCGCGAGTACGGAAAATAAAGTTTCCTGGCGTAATTTCATTTCTAAAAGACTTACCGATTTGACCGATACCGAAAGGTGGCTTCTTCCGTGAAGTTGTCGCAACATTTTCAAAGTTAATAAAAATTCCCTGTGCGGTCTCTGGACGCAGATATGCCAGACCAGATTCATCTTCAACTGCTCCGAGATAAGTTTTGAGTAGACCAGAGAATTGTTTTGGCGCGGTGAACTTGCCTTTATTGCCGCAATTTGGGCAATTAACTTCAGCCATTGATTCTGGCCTGCGCTTATTCTTGGCTTCGAAAGCTTCTTCTAAATGATCTGCGCGATATCGCTTGTGGCACTCGGTGCACTCGGTTAGCGGATCGGTAAATGTTTCAACGTGGCCTGATGCTTCCCAAACTTCACGGGCAAGAATTACGCAAGAATCTAAACCAACAACATCTTCGCGGCCTTGAACCATTGCACGCCACCATTGGCGCTTCACATTGTTCTTTAACTCGACTCCCAGTGGGCCATAATCCCAAGAGGCGCGAAGTCCGCCGTAAATTTCTGATGAGGGATAAACGAAACCTCTACGTTTTGCGAGGCTAACTATTGTTTCTAAACGATCTGCGGCCATTATTTTCTCCATCCGGCTGGCTGTCGGCGAAAGGCAACGAATGTTGCAATCGTGCGCCAAGTTTAACGCCCCAATATGCCTGATTCTGGCCTTTGATATGGAAATGATAATCGTTTCCATTTTCGTGATATTGTCCCGACATGAACATAGCCATCGTCCTCGCAGCCCTTACCGCATTATCAACTTTTGCAGGCGGGACCTTGGCCCTGAAAGCAAAGGATCGCCTTCATCTAGTCCTTGGACTATCAGCCGGACTTTTACTTGGTCTTGTTGCATTTGATCTATTACCTGAAGTTTTTGAACTTGGGAGCCAAGAATTCTTACATGCCCCTGTAGTTTCAATTGCTCTGATTGGTGGCTTTTTACTACTTCACTTCTATGAGCGAATCTTTGGCTCACATGAACCAGCTGAATCAGATTACGGTCATGATCACGAGCATTCACATAACTTTGCAGGAGCCTTTGGCGCAATCGCAATGGGCGGACATGTTTTCCTTGATGGCCTGGCTCTTGGTGTTGCATTTAAAGTCAGCTCTGATTTAGGGCTTGTTGTTTTTGTAGCTCTACTTGTTCACGCATTTAGCGACGGACTCAACACGGTTTCCTTTATGATCAAATCTGGCCTCTGGGGAAAGAAGAGTGTTGGCTTACTCGGTATCGATGCCTTGGCTCGCATAAGCGGCGCCGCTCTTGGTAGCACCGTAGTCTTAAGTGACAATGTAATTGCAATTTATCTAGCAGCATTTTCCGGAATTGTTATTTATCTCGCGACATCACATATCTTGCCTGAAGCCCACTCTCGTCATTCATCACGACTGACAATGGTTGCAACTATTTCAGGTGTATTAATCATGTGGGGCTTAGTTGCATATCTGCATTCCGAAGATACTCATAACCATGGCGCTGGCCAAGAGATACACCAAGAAGATAAGCACGACCATGAAGAAGAACACGCTGATGAAGTTGAGCGCGGCCACGAAGAGAATGAATAAATCTGATCTTAAATTGATAGCAGTTCTTGAGCGAACTGGTGGATTTGCAAGCGCTCAAGAACTGCATCAAATCCTGCGCCGAGAAGGCGATGGGATTGGATTAACAACTGTTTATCGCGCTCTGCAATCACTTGTAGATGACAAGATTGTGGATCTTCTTCGTCGCGAGGATGGCGAAGCAATTTACCGTCTCTGCGGAGACAACCATCATCATCACTTGGTGTGTAAGAGCTGTGGCGATACCGTTGAAATCGAAGGCGGAGCTATTGAAAAGTGGGCGAAGACAATGGCTGAAGAATTTGGTTTCCGCGAAGTTGGGCATACAGCGGAGATCTTCGGAATCTGCTCCAAGTGTTGATTTAAGCCTTGCCGAATCTACGATCGCGTTCCGCATAAATTTCAATTGCTTCCCAGAGTGTATTTCGGTCAACATCGGGCCAGAGCACATCCATGAAAACCATCTCGGCATAAACCGATTGCCATGGCAAGAAGTTAGATGTTCGCTGCTCGCCTGAAGAGCGCAAGAACAGATCAACATCGCTCATCTTAGGATTATATAAATGCTTGGCAATCAATTTTTCAGTTATCTGACCTGGCTTTAATCTCCGTTTAGCTACTTCGGCTGCAATCTCGGTAACAGCATCAACAAGTTCGGCTCGCCCACCATAATTCACACACATGTTAAGTGTTAAAATCTCATTCTTCTTGGTTAGCTCTTCCGCCTCTTGTAATTCATTTATTACGCTTCCCCACAATCGCTGTGGCCGACCGACCCATCTAATCCGAACGCCGAGGTCATTCATCTCATCGCGTCGCCTGCGTAATACATCGCGATTGAAACCCATTAAGAATTTAACTTCTTCGGGTGACCTACGCCAGTTCTCAGTTGAAAATGCATATGCACTTAACTCTTTAACCCCGATTTGAATTGCCCCTTGCACAACATCAAAGAGCGCCGCTTCGCCTGCTTCATGCCCAGCAGTTCTTGGTAACCCACGTTTCTTCGCCCAACGACCATTGCCATCCATAACGACAGCAACATGGTTTGGAATTTGTTCGGGCTTCAACTTTGGGATTGCCATAGTTAAATTCTCTCAACAAGGGGCAGGCTTCGTAAACCCCGCTCAATGTGCCACTGCAAATATGCAGCAATCAAACCCGAAGCTTCACGGCGCGAACGGAGATCACTTTCAACCGCGTTGTTCCAATCTCCGGTCATCAGGCTGGACATTAGTTCTAGAGTTTCTACAGATGGCGTCGCTGCGGCTGATGGTTTGCATGCTGCACAAACACTGCCACCACCGACAAGCGAGAAATACTTGTGTGGGCCGGGTTCGTCGCACTTAGAACATGTAGTCATCGATGGTGCAAAGCCAGCGACGCCAAGTGAGCGAAGCAAGTAGGCATCCAAGATAAGTGAGGAATCATATGTTCCGTGCGCAAGGGCGCGAAGTGCGCCAACCACCAAGTTGAATTGTTGAAGTGCAGGTTCGTGCTCATTTTCCGTAAAGCGCTCTGCTGCTTCAAGAATTGAATTCGCAGTAGTCCAATTTTTATAATCCATGGCAAGTGCGTCGCCAAAGTTCTCGATACCTTCGGCCTGCGTGACAATGTCGAAAGTCTTGCCGGAATAGAGCTGAAGATCGACGTAAGAAGTTGGTTCTAGACGAGCTCCAAATTTGGATTTTGTGCGGCGAACGCCCTTTGCAACGGCGCGAAGTCGGCCATGTTCTTTTGTGAAGAGCGTGATTATGCGATCTGCTTCCCCAAGTTTCTGGGTGCGCAGCACAATTGCTTGATCACGATAGACGGCCACGGTGGTTACCGTAGCGATAATTACGAGCGAAAGCCCCGATTTACAGCAGACACGACGGCCTTAAGTGAAGCCGTTGTTGTGCTTGGGTCGATTCCGACGCCCCAATAAATTCGCCCTGCAACTTCGCACTCTAGGTAAGCCGCTGCTTTGGCATCGCCGCCAGCTGAAAGAGCATGCTCGTAATAATCTAGAACCCGAACATTTGCTTCAGTTAGATAAGCATTCATAATATTTACAAAGGCTGCAATTGGGCCATTGCCAGAACCGCTCAGTTCTTTCATAACATCTTTCTCAAGAAGTTGAACAGTTAGTTTGGCATCTTCATCAAGGTTTGATGATTGTGAAAGCGCCTTCAATTTAAAGCGGCCCCACTTGTTCTGCTCGGCAGGCAAGTATTCATCTTCAAAGATTCGCCACAAGTCAGCGGCACTAAATTCGCCACCTTGTTCATCGGTGTGGTTTTGAACGACTTGGCTAAATTCGATTTGTAGGCGACGTGGAAGATCTAGGTGGTAATCGTTCTTCATCAAGTAAGAAATTCCACCTTTACCTGATTGCGAATTCACTCGAATAACCGCTTCGTATGAGCGCCCGATATCTTTTGGATCAATTGGTAGATAAGGAACAGCCCACGTAATTTCGTGAACATGCTTGCCAGCGTTCTTGGCATCCTTCTCTAGATGCTCGAAGCCTTTTTTAATTGCATCTTGGTGTGAACCAGAAAATGCAGTGAATACTAAGTCGCCACCGTATGGGTGACGTTCTGGCACACGTAATTGATTGCAATATTCAACCGTACGGCGAACTTCATCAAGATCAGAGAAATCAATATGCGGATCGATGCCATAACTAAAAAGATTTAAGCCAAGAGTTATTAGACAAACATTTCCGGTGCGCTCACCATTTCCAAATAAAGTTCCTTCAATGCGATCTGCGCCAGCCATATAGCCAAGTTCGGCGGCAGCGACTCCGGTTCCACGATCGTTATGTGGGTGAAGTGAGAGCACGATGGAATCGCGATACTTCAAATTGCGATGCATCCATTCGATTGAATCGGCGTAAACATTTGGGGTTGCCATTTCGACAGTTGCTGGCAAGTTAATTATTGTCTTATGTTGTGGGGTCGGCTTCCAAACATCATTGACGGCGTCACAAACTTCTACTGCAAATTCAAGTTCGGTTCCGGTATATGACTCTGGTGAATACTCGTATGAGACGATGGTTCCAGGAACAGTTTTCTCATATTCCTTACAAAGTTTTGCGCCTTCAACAGCAATCTGCTTGATACCCTCTTTATCTAAACCAAAGACAACCCGGCGTTGCAAGGTTGAAGTCGAGTTATAAAGATGAACTACCGCTTGCTTAGCGCCCTTAATGGATTCGAAGGTACGGGCAATAAGTTGTTCGCGGGCCTGAGTTAAGACTTGAATTATTACATCATCAGGAATCAAGCCATCTTCGATAATTTTTCGGACGAAATCAAAATCTGTTTGTGATGCACTTGGGAAACCAACTTCAATCTCCTTGTAACCCATTTCAACAAGCAACTTAAACATCGCTAATTTGCGTGTTGAATCCATTGGATCGATAAGCGCCTGGTTGCCATCGCGAAGGTCTACTGAACACCACTTTGGCGCAACATCAATGCGCTTGGTTGGCCAGGTCCGGTCAGTTAAATCGACAGGGATAAATGGCGCATACCGATGAATCGGCATTGTTGATGGCGTTTGCATTGGGAAGTTCATAACTCCCCAAGATTACCGCAAGTTATAGGACTGGCAGATACCGGTTTAATTCGTAGGCGCTTACTTGGCGGCAATAATCGGCCCACTCGGCCCGCTTATTGCGCAGCACATATTCAAATACATCCGCACCCAGAGCTTCACGAACCAGCGAACTTGTCTCCATCGCGATGATCGCTTCCTCCAGGTTTGTTGGAAGCAATTCTGGATTCTGCGTTGATTTAAGTTCGTATTTCTCTTCAATTCCTTTTAGACCAGCGGCTAAGATAACTGCGAATGCTAAATATGGATTGCATGCCGAATCTGGTGAACGAACTTCAACTCTGGTGCTGTTCTCCTTCTTCGGTTTGTAAGCCGGAATTCGAACTAGTGCACTTCGGTTGTTATGGCCCCAATCAACAAGTGCTGGCGCTTCACCGCCGCCACTTAAACGCTTGTAAGAATTGACCCACTGGTTTGTGATCGCGGTAAATTCGCGTGCATGCTTCAAGATTCCTGCAATGAATGATCGACCTTCTGCCGAAAGTTGAAGGTCTGCACCCTCTTCATGAAAGGCATTCTCTTCACCTTTAAATAGTGAGAAGTGAGTGTGCATTCCAGAACCAGCATGATCGGTAAATGGCTTTGGCATAAACGATGCATGGAAGCCTTGATCAAGTGCAATCTCTTTAATTACATGGCGAAATGTCATGATGTTGTCGGCAGTAGTAAGTGCATCGGCATCGCGCAGATCAATTTCTTGTTGTCCAGGTGCACCTTCGTGATGCGAGAACTCAACTGAGACACCCATAGCTTCTAGCATTGTGATTGCTTGGCGACGGAAATCATGTCCGACTGCAGAAGGTGTTTGGTCGAAGTAGCCAGCTGAATCAACTGGGATTGGGGCTACGTTATCTTCTGGTGCATTCTTAAATAAGAAGAATTCCATCTCTGGATGTGTGTAACAGGTGTAACCCATATCTGCGGCTTTGCGCAGAACTCGCTTCAAAACATTTCTTGGATCTGCTGCTGACGGGCTTCCATCAGGCATTGCAATATCGCAGAACATTTTGGCGGCGCCGGGGTTAGCAGTGCGCCATGGAAGAACTGTGAAACTTGCAGCATCTGGTTTTGCCAACATATCTGATTCAGTTATGCGGGCGAAGCCTTCGATTGATGAGCCATCGAAACCGATTCCTTCTTGAAATGCGTTCTCTAATTCAGCTGGTGCAATCGCAACTGATTTTAGGAAGCCGAGAACATCGGTAAACCAGAGTCGGACAAATCGAATATTGCGCTCCTCGAGGGTGCGCATTACAAATTCTTCTTGCTTGCTTATTTCATCACTGTGGGAAGTCATGCCACAGATACTGCCAAAGCCGTGTTACGGGATTGTTACAAACCGTGTGCGGTAGCCACTGCCTCATACATAATCTTGCCTCCGTGCACGTTCAATCCCTTAGCTAGGCCGGCATCATCTGCGCAAGCTTTCTCCCAACCCTTATTTGCAAGGGCTAGTGCATATTTGATTGTGGCGTTGGCTAGTGCAGCGGTAGAAGTTGCTGGCACAGCACCTGGCATATTTGCAACGCAGTAATAAAGTGAATTGTGGACCTTGAATGTTGGGTCAGAGTGAGTTGTCGCCTTTGAACCTTCAAAGCAACCGCCTTGATCGATTGCGACATCGACAAGAACTGATCCTGGCTTCATCTTTGCAACAAGTTCATCGCTTACTAATTTTGGAGCTTTCGCACCATGAACTAGAACGGCACCGATTACTAAATCTGCAGCCATGCATTGCTCTTCAATTGCAAAAGCAGATGAGGCGATTGTTCGAACCTGGCCATTGAAAAGATCATCTAGATAGCGCAGACGATTTAGGTCTAAATCCAAAATTGTTACATCAGCACGCATGCCATGTGCGATTGTCGCTGCTGAAACTCCAACGACTCCGCCGCCAAGAACTACAACCTTTGCAGGTGCAACTCCAGGAACGCCGCCGAGTAGAACGCCGCGGCCGCCTTCTGGCTTCTGTAGCGCAGTAGCACCGACTTGTATCGACATCCGGCCAGCAACCTCTGACATCGGAGCAAGAAGTGGGAGCTGACCATTTACTTCAACAGTTTCGAAGGCGATCGCAGTTGTGCCAGATTTAATAAGTGCATCTGTGCATTCGCGTGAAGCCGCCAGGTGTAGATAAGTGAAGAGTATTTGGCCCTTGCGCATCTTTGGATACTCAGGAGCGATTGGCTCTTTTACCTTAAGAATTAAATCGGCTTTAGCCCAAACTTCATCTGATGTTGAAATAATTATTGCACCAGCGGCAACATAATCAGCATCAGTAATTGCTGAACCAAGACCGGCAGATGTTTCAACTAAAACACTGTGTCCCGCTTTCACAAGTGCGTGGACTCCAGATGGAGTAGCAGAAACGCGGAATTCATTGTTTTTAATCTCTTTAGGAACACCAATAATCATGGAAATAGGTTACTCGCTAAAGAGGGCGGCACAAACCTTTGGATGTAAATCTTTTCGCATTGTGGCAAAACTCTCAGGCGGCCAATTTGCCGCATAAACCCGATGTAAAAGTAAGGCCAGCGGATAACTCCTCTGATCTTCAAAGGCCTTCACTAATGAGGCTGATGCGAGTTCGCCTTTACCCTGTTCGTAACTTATTGCAGAGTGCAGCGCAGCAACCGGTGCGATTTGTCCGCTTGGCGCAATTTCTAGCAGCCATCGCCACATTGAACTAACGGTTTCAATGTTTTCAGAAGTTGTAAATCCCATTGCATAATCCCTAACTTGTAAGTCCGCCAAGCGCACAAAAACTAGCGCTAGCAAAGCTTTGTTCTTACAAGTCCCAGTTCGCGTGAACTCTTCTACTAAATCATTAAAGGCTAAGGCCCCGGCTCTTTGTAGTAGTTGAAAACCATCGCTCTCATAATCAATTTCAGAAACCAGTGAGACCAATTCGTTTAATTCAACATCCATTAGCTCGTTCATTTTTCTTCTCTCTTTTCAATAGATTTAATTTGAATATTTTGAGGGCGCGCTTACGACATTAACTTTGGTATACAAGGTCTGAACTATTGCGCCGCCGCTAACTTCACTTGTTGTGCCAGATGCTTTCCAAGTGCCGCCCCAAGTTATTTGTAGCGAAGCTAGATAACTTCCGCTGCGGGTATAGGTGTGCGTAATACTCTGATTTGGGAATGGCGCTCCCCTGGTTGTGGAAGAAAGTTCTGTTCCATCACCGAAATTCCAGAGATAAGTTGGTGATAAGTAAACAGTTATCGGAACACCAAGCATTACGACTGAAGTTTTGAAATTGGGTGGTGTTGTTGTCCAGAAATTAACCGGGACTTGAACTAAGGCGCTTGTTGCAGGTTGATGATGAATCTCTTTCATCGGTATTAGCTGAGCCAATTGATCTGATAGCGAGAGTTTTACAACAGGCTTTGGAGTGTATTTCTTTGGAACGATTGCAGTTGCTACTGGCCGAGGTGTATATGGCCGTGGCGTCCAAGTTCTAGTTGGAACTGGTTTTGGAACTGGTTTTGCTGAGGCGCTACTGCCATTTTGTTTGGCGGTAATGATTAATTTGCCAGTTTTAGGATCGGTATAAACCTTTACGCAGACTTTGGTCTTGCAATTTGGTGCAGCGCTGGCCGGAGTTACGGATATTAAAAGCAGTAAGGCTATGAGTATTTTAAGTAAAGGCACCTGCGCAAGATAGAACTCCTGAGAATTAAGCAAGGGATAGGTATTTCTAAATTGTGGAAAGTGCGCAGGTGTGTAAATCTAGAGCCGTGGCACATAGAGATGGTGATGGTTGGGTCGAGTGTGTCTGTGGCAATCGTCATTGGGGCTTAAATGGCGCAGCAGGTTTAATGCTAGTTCGTGACCGCACAATCTTGATGCAACATCGTGCACCCTGGGTTCATAACGGTGACACTTGGGGTATTCCTGGTGGCGCACGTGATTCGCATGAAACCCCCACTGAAGCCGCGCTCCGTGAAGCCCATGAAGAGATTGGAATTTCTACAAAGTTAGTGGATCCGATTGAAATCTATAGCGACAAACACGATAGCTGGTCGTATGACACTGTCATCTCAAAAGCCCATAAAGATTTAGTTGCTCACGAGCAGAACGATGAATCACTTCAAGTCGAATGGGTTGCTTTCGAAGATGTGGTTAGTAAAAACTTACATCCCAGCTTTGCAAAAACTTGGCCAATTTTACTGGCCCGCCTCGAGATAATCTTTATTTAATCGCTTCAAAGAATCGCGGATTACTGCGCCATCACTTGTGCGCCAAAATGGTGGCATCGAATTTAACAATACCGAGCCATATCGTTTTGTAACAATACGCGAATCTAAAATTGCAACGACTCCGCGATCATCAACTGATCGAATCAATCGCCCAGTTCCTTGCGCCAACAAGAGCGCAGCGCGTGGCAATGAGACTTGCATGAATCCACTTCCACCAGCGGCATCTGCTTCAGCAGCGCGCGCACTCATGACTGGTTCGTCGGGTCTTGGAAATGGAATTCGATCAATTGCTACAAGTGTGCAGGATGGACCTGGAACATCGATTCCTTGCCACAACGAAATTGTGCCGAGCAGGATTGATTTTGGATCCTTTGCAAATCTTTCAACCAAAGTTCCGACACTGTCACCACGTTTCTGCGTGATGATTGGAATCTCGAGTTCAGCCAACACTTTGCGCAAATATTCATCGGCCATCTCGACTCCGCGCCAAGATGAGAAGAGTGCGAGGGTGCGGCCACCAGCTGCATCAATTAGCTCTGCAAGTTCGGTGAGTGCCTCTTTACTTGGACCATCTCGACCTGGTTCTGGAATATGTTTTGGGAGATAGAGCGCACCTTGTTTTGCAAAATCAAAGGGCGAACCAACATCCAACATCTGCACATTAGCGGGATCGATTTCGCCCGCTTCAAATTCAGCTTCCGAATCTTCATCATCAGATCCACCGACAACAAAGCCAATTGATTTAGCAATTGCATCGAATGATTTACCAACCGACAACGTTGCACTTGTTGCAATGACAGGTGTATCAGTTAATAAGTTGGCTCGTAATACCTGCGATACCGATAGCGGTGCCAGATAGAGTGTGGAAAAAATTGGCTCAAACCACATAACTTGATGGCCACTTGGCTTCAACATCTTGGTTGCAGTTTGTTGAACCTCATTTGTTGCACCCTTTACTCGGGCTCGCTCGGCCATCGAATCTGGATCAATCACATCAGAATCAGCATTTATAAGTGCAACCACTGCAGCGGATGCCTCTTTAACTTTACGAATAGGTGCTTCTAATTGCGCAGGTAGTTCTGGCAACCGACCAGCTTTTGTAGGATCATTTCGAACATCGGCAGCAAAATCATTTAACGCATCAGCAAAATTGTCAGCCGCCTTGGCAAATGCATCGGATGCTTTGCCAGGTAAATGTTTCTTCGCCATCTTGGCTGCGCGTTCGACCCTTGCGACTGTAAGTTCTTCAGTGACTGCTTGCGTAGTGCGATCCATAAATTCGTGAGCTTCATCGAGAATCACCGCATCGCGTTCGGGCAAAATTGGATGTGAATCCACAATTTCAATTGCCAATAGCGTGTGATTTGTTACGACCACATCAGCGGTCTGAGCTTTGGCTTTTGCATTTACCGCAAAACATTGAGATCCATAAGCACAATCATCTTTACCAATACATTCACGCCCTGAAACTGAATTTGCATACCAAACCCGGCGATCAACATCTGGTGCATCATCGCGGTCACCAGATACTCCTGGTGTTTCGGCCCAAGCCCGCAGACGCTTTGCATCTTTCTCAAGAGTCCCGATTTCTAGCAAGACTTCACCATCTGGATCTGCTTCTGCGCTATTCATTTTCTGCAGACATAAATAGTTTCCGACGCCCTTATAAACTGCAAAAGTTAATTCGCGTCCAAGTTCTTTCTCTAGGGCGCCTTTTATTCTTGGTAAATCTCGCTCAACCAATTGCCGTTGCAGGGCAAGTGTTGCTGTTGCAACCAAAACTTTCTTGCCATGGACAAGTGCAGGAACTAAATAAGCAAGTGATTTTCCGGTGCCGGTGCCAGCTTGAACCAATAAGTGATGTCGATCAGATAACGCATTTGCGACAGCTTCGGCCATTGTAATTTGACCTTCGCGAGGTTGGCCACCAATTGCGTCAACGGCAGCATCCAAGGCTTTGCGCATCTTTTCAAGCATTTGAAATCACTAGCGAACCATATCGGCAAGCGCTGAAGTTATTTGAGATGGTGTTCGGTTTCCACAAAACGTATGGTGCGAGATTTTCCACGCATCACAAGTGATTGGCTGACCGCACCAAATTGTGAATATTTCACGCCCTTAAGCAATTCGCCATCGGTAATTCCAGTTGCGGCCATGAAAACATCTTCAGAATTCACCAGATCTTTAGTTGTATAAACCTGATCTAACTTATATCCAGCAGCAATTGCGCTCTGCTTTTCGGCATCATCTTTCGGGCGTAATAAGCCTTGGATTACTCCCCCTAAACAGATCATTGCCGCCGCAGTGATTACGCCTTCTGGTGTGCCACCAATTCCCATCAATAAATCAACCGAGGTATTTGGCCGAGCCGCTTCAATTGCAGCAGCAACATCGCCATCTTGAATGAATTTAACTCGGGCACCCGCATCGTGAATATCTTTTACTAATTGATCGTGTCGAGGCCGATTCAAAACTACAACTGTTAAATCGCTGATGCTGCGATTCTTAGCCTTGGCAACTGCCTGCAAATTAGCTTTTACTGGAGCCGTGATATCGATTTTATCTGCAGCCTCTGGGCCAGTAACAATCTTGTTCATGTAGAAAACACCAGATGGATCAAACATTGTTCCCCGCGGCGCAATTGCAATAACACTGATTGCACCATTAGAACCATTTGCAGTTAGTGAAGTTCCATCAATTGGATCTACCGCAACATCGCACTTTGGTCCAAGGCCATTTCCAACTTCTTCGCCGTCATGCAACATTGGAGCGTTATCTTTTTCGCCCTCACCGATTACAACTACACCGGCCATATCAACTGTGTTTATCAGAGAGCGCATTGCTTTTACTGCTGCGCCATCAGCGCCATCTTTATCACCGCGGCCAATCCAAGGTGCCGCAGCAAGCGCAGCTGTTTCAGTAACGCGAATTAGCTCTAACGCTAAGTTGCGATCTGGAACCTGAGTCACTGAGTTGAACTCTCCTTGGCTGATTTGGCATTAGCTTTCATCGCTACTGCTCTTCCAGATTCCAATCTAGCAACCGGAACTCTAAATGGTGAGCAAGAAACATAATCCAGACCAATTCGGTCGAAGAAGTGAATACTTGTTGGGTCGCCACCATGTTCACCGCAGACCCCGAGTTTGAAATTCTTGCGGATTGATCGCGCTTGATCGGTCGCAGTCTTAACCAAAATTCCTACACCGGCTTGATCAAGGGATTCAAAGGGGTTGAATGGAACAAGTTCTAGATCCAAATATCTTGGCAAGAATGAAGATTCAACATCGTCGCGGCTAAAGGCCCAAGTAAGTTGGGTCAAATCATTTGTTCCAAAGGAGAAGAAGTCGGCATATACCCCAAGACGTTCTGCAGTAATTGCCGCGCGCGGAGTTTCGATCATTGTGCCGATTGGAATATTTTCACTCTGGCCAGTGCCCTTGAAGGTTCGTTTGATTTCTTCTTCCAAAGTTTCGCGCAAGTAGAGAAGTTCGCGCTGGGTTGCGACAAGTGGAATCATAACTTCTGGTTTTGGATCATGGCCAAGTTTTTTAACTTCCAGTAGCGCATGCACAAGTGCACGAACCTGCATCTTGTAAAGTTCAGGAATCAAAATACCGAGTCGAACCCCGCGAAGGCCGAGCATTGGATTTGATTCGTGCATCCGCTTTACTGCAGCAAAGACTGCAATATCGCGTGCCGGAATCTCTTCATTTAAAGCTTCGGCTCGCGCCATATGTGCCATAAGTTCGGCAAGTGGTGGCAAGAATTCGTGTAGTGGTGGATCGAGTAACCGAACTGTCACGGGCAAGCCAGACATCGCCATCATAATTCCAACGAAATCTGCACGTTGCAAAATTTCCATCTCACCAATAACGCCGCGCTGAACATCCTCGTTTTCAGCCAAGACTAGACGTTCTACATAAGAGCGACGTGGTCCCAAGAACATATGCTCGGTGCGACACAGGCCAACACCTTCGCCACCCAAGATGCGCGCCTTTATTGCATCTTCTGGCGTATCCGCATTTGCGCGAACATTTAATCGACGAATCGAATCAGCATGAGTCAACAATCTATCAACAGCCTTAACAACTGGAGAAGCTTCATCACTCTTTGAATCGAGCAGGCCTTCTAGATAAGTTGTTACTGGAGATGCAACAACTGGAAGTTCACCTAAATAAACTGCGCCACTTGAACCATCGATTGAAATAACTTCACCGGCATAAACGCTCTTGCCGCCAACCGTAAAGAAGCCACCGGCTTCATCAACAGTAATACTTTCAGTTCCGCAAACTGCAGTCTTTCCCATTCCGCGCGCAACAACTGCAGCATGTGAAGTCTTGCCACCACGGCTAGTCAAAATTCCTTGCGCAGCAACCATTCCACCTAAATCATCTGGGCTGGTTTCGCGCCGCACCAAAATAACTTTGCGACCACTCTTTGATGCTTCATACGCCTTCTTTGAATCAAAGACCACTTCGCCTACTGCGGCACCTGGTGATGCCGGAATTCCGCGAGCAATTTCATTTACCTGGCCGCGCAAATCAAATTGCGGGAACATAAGTTGAACAAGTTGATCTCCGCTGACTCGAATCAAGGCTTCATCAATTGTGATTTTTCCTTCTTCAACCAATTGCACTGCAATTCGAAATGCCGCTTCTGCGGTTCGCTTTCCGACACGAGTCTGCAGAATCCAGAGCTTGCCTTTTTCAACGGTAAATTCAATGTCGCAGAGATCGCGATAGTGCTTTTCAAGTTTGGCCATAACATCATCAAGTTCAGTTGCAATGCGTGGAATCTCGTTCGCTAAATCAGCTAAAGACATTGTGTTTCGGATACCCGCAACAACATCTTCACCTTGGGCCCGGACTAGATAGTCGCCATAACTTCCACTCTCGCCAGTTGCCGGATCTCTTGTGAAGGCAACACCCGTGCCAGATTGATCATCAAGATTTCCAAAGACCATTGATTGCACATTTACTGCTGTTCCTAAATCAGATGGAATCCGCTCACGTTGTCTATACAACTGAGCGCGTTCAGAGTTCCAGGAATGAAATACCGCTTCAACAGATTTCGCTAGATGCTCGCGTGGATCAGTAGGAAAATCTTCACCAGTAACCGCTTCGGTCTCTTTTATATAACCTTCGGTCAAAGCTTTTAGGCCATCGACATCTAAATCTGCAATCGATTTCGCTTTAAATTGTGTCAGGACTCGAGCGGCAATCTTGTGGAATTCTTCATTTGGAACATCGCAGACGATGCGACCATACATATCAACAAAGCGGCGATAACAATCCCACGCAAATTTCGGATTACCTGATTGCTCGCCCATTGCTTGCGCAACTTCTGGCGTCATTCCAACATTTAGAACGGTCTCCATCATCCCCGGCATTGAAAACTTTGCACCAGAGCGAACTGAAACTAAAAGTGGTTTCGTTGGATTGCCGAACTCTTTTCCAAGTTCTTTCTCTAAATTAGCTAGCGCTGCTTCTAACTGCGCAGGAAGTGCTTCTGGAATTTTCTCGTTAACTAAAAATTCGCGACAAGCTTCAGTTGTAATTGTGAATCCAGGAGGAACTGGCAAACCAATTTTCACCATCTCGGCAAGGTTTGCACCTTTTCCGCCAAGTAGATCAGACTGCGTGCGATCGCCAAATGTGAACGGGTGAATAAAAGTAGTCATCGTTGACCCTCCTGATTAGGCAAGAGCCTAATTGTTTTTTCGCTTTCCTCGCCAGTAATTAAGGCCTAAATAAAACGAGCCCCGGGTGATTTCTCACACGAGGCTCGCTCTAATTAGTAACTTTTATTCGGATTACGAACATCCAGAAGTATTGCCACAACCTTCGCAGACGAAGCATGAACCAGCCATTCGCATCTTTACTCCACAGGTCATGCAGAGAGGTGCATCTGATTTAACGCCGCTCATCTTTTCGAAGAGTTCCATTGATGAACCAACTCCGTTGCCTTCTGCAGGCGCACTTTCAATCTTTACCGCAACCGGTGCTTTCGCAGCTGGCTTGAAAGATGCTGATTGCGCAGCAGCTGCAACGATCTCTTTGATTGCAGATGGATCTGGAGTGTATTCACCAGTGTCTAGTGCACGTTGGCGTTCTGATGATGTGTAAAGACCCATCGCGCTACGTGATTCGAATGGTAAGTAATCAAGTGCTAAGCGACGGAAGATGTAATCCATCATGGATTGCGCCATGCGGATATCTGCATCATCTGTCATTCCTGCTGGTTCGAAGCGCAGGTTAGTGAACTTCTCTACGAAAGTTTCTAGTGGAACTCCGTATTGCAGACCGATTGATACTGCGATTGAGAAGGCATCCATCACACCGGCAAGAGTTGAACCCTGCTTGCCAAGCTTTAGGAATACTTCACCAAGTGCGCCATCTGCATATGCACCAGCTGTCATGTAACCCTCGGCGCCGCCAACCATAAATGATGTTGTGATTGATGGACGTGACTTAGGTAGACGCTTACGTGTAGCAGTTGGGTGCGCTGCTTCTGCAACTGCATCTGTTGGTGCACCCTTTGAATCAGATAGTGGTTGACCGACCTTACAGTTGTCGCGATAAACCGCGAGCGCCTTTAGGCCAAGCTTCCAACCTTCGTAGTAAACCTCTTCGATTTCGGCAACTGTTGCATCTGAAGGCAGGTTAACTGTCTTTGAGATTGCACCAGATAGGAATGGTTGACATGCAGCCATCATCTTTACGTGGCCCATTGCTGAGATTGAGCGGATACCCATTGCACAGTCGAAGATGTCATAGTGCTCTGGCTTTAGGCCAGGTGCATCAATGATGTTTCCGTTCTCTGCGATGTATTCAACGATTGCTTCGTTAGTCTCATCTGAATATCCAAGCTTCTTAAGTGCTTGTGGAATTGTCTGGTTCACGATCTGCATTGAACCGCCACCGACAAGCTTCTTAAACTTAACTAGAGCAAGGTCTGGCTCGATTCCTGTTGTATCGCAATCCATCATCAAGCCGATAGTTCCGGTTGGTGCAAGAACTGATGCTTGCGCATTGCGCCAGCCATTCTTATCGCCAATCTCGAGGCACTTCTCCCACTCTTTATTCGCTACTTGCCAGACATCTTGATCTAGTGAAGTAACGCTCTTTGCAGATGCTGAGGCATTTGCATGCTTCTTCATTACGCGAGTGTGTGCTTGTGCGTTGCGAGCGAAACCAGCATACGGTCCAACGATTCCGGCAAGTTCTGCAGAGCGTCGGTATGAAGTTCCGGTCATGAGAGATGTGATTGCGCCAGCGAGTTGGCGGCCGCCATCTGAATCGTAAGCAAGACCTGAAGCCATAAGTAGCGCACCAAGGTTTGCATAACCGATACCTAGTTGACGGTAGTTGCGAGTTGTCTCACCGATTGGATCTGTTGGGAAATCTGCGAAGCAGATTGAGATATCCATCGCAGTGATGATTAATTCAACTGACTTTACAAAGTTCTTTGCATCGAATGAGCCATTTGATTCTAGGAACTTTAGAAGGTTAAGTGATGCCAAGTTACATGATGAGTTATCAAGTGACATGTATTCAGAGCAAGGGTTCGATGCATTGATGCGACCGGTCTCTGGGTTTGTATGCCAATCATTGATTGTGTCGTCATATTGAATTCCTGGATCAGCACATGCCCAGGCTGCTTCTGCCATCTTGCGGAATAGTTCGCGAGCTTCGACAGTTTCGATAACTTCACCTGAAGCACGAGCAACTAGGCCAAACTTTTCGTTGTTCTCATATGCGCGCATGAATTCATCTGATACGCGAACTGAGTTATTAGCGTTTTGATATTGCACAGAAATAATGTCTTTTCCGCCGAGATCCATGTCGAAGCCAGCATCGCGAAGTGCGCGAATCTTGTCCTCTTCACGGACCTTGGTCTCGATGAATTCTTCGATATCTGGGTGGTTTACATCTAGAACAACCATCTTTGCTGCGCGACGGGTTGCGCCACCTGACTTGATTGTTCCTGCTGATGCATCTGCACCGCGCATGAATGAAACTGGACCAGAAGCTGTTCCGCCAGACTTTAGAAGTTCTTTTGCAGAACGAATACGTGAAAGGTTTAGACCAGCGCCTGAACCGCCCTTGAAGATCATTCCTTCTTCGCGATACCAGTTAAGGATTGAATCCATTGTGTCATCGACAGAGAGGATGAAACATGCAGAAACTTGTTGTGGTGCATTAGTTCCGACGTTAAACCAGACTGGTGAGTTAAATGAGAAGACCTGGTGCATAAGCATCCAAGTTAATTCGTGTTCGAAAATTTCAGCATCTGCATCTGTTGCGAAGTAACCGAAATCTTTTCCGGCCTTTGTGTAGGTAAGAACTACGCGGTCAATTACTTGCTTTAGTGACCATTCGCGATTGTCATGTCCTACTGCGCCACGGAAGTATTTTGTTGTAACGATGGTTGAAGCATTTACTGACCAGAAGTCTGGATACTCGACACCCTTCTGTTCGAAGATAACTTCGCCTGATTTCCAGTTGGTCTGCACAACATCGCGACGTTCCCAAGTCACTTCGTCATATGGGTGCTTTCCAGCAGTGGTATAGATACGTTCGAGAGTAAGGCCCTTGCCTAGGGTTTTCTTATTTCCCGCTGCTGGCTTATTGACGATAGACATGACTTGTTTCCTTCTTCCGGCTAGTAATTAATTGACTAAAGATTTTCTTGCGTTATTTGAATTGCTTGAACTTGTTTCACTTTTTAAATCATTTGCTACAGCTTGGGAATTCGCTGTATTTGAAGGAGCGGCGCGGAGAAGAGCAATCTCACCTTCGAAATCTTCAAGAGTGGAGAACGAACGATATACCGAGGCAAAGCGTAAGTAAGCGATTTGGTCTAATTCTCGGAGTGGCGCGAGGATTGCCATTCCAACTTCTTGTGCTTCTACTTCTGCCTGGCCATCAGAGCGGAGTGTCTCTTCAACTCTCTGGGCCAATAGTGCTAGGTCGTCATCATTTACTGGGCGTCCTTGGCAGGCCTTGGAAACACCAGAGATAACTTTCTCGCGGCTAAATGGTTCAGTCGCTCCTGATCTTTTAATTATCATCAGAATCGAGGTCTCAGAGGTTGTAAAGCGGCGATTGCAGGTCGTGCATTCGCGGCGGCGGCGAATCAGGGTTCCGTCTTGCCCAGAGCGTGAATCGACGACTCGAGAGTCCTCGCTTCTGCAAAATGGACATAACATTGCTGGTTTTCCCCTTTATATTCTCCGTTTAACCGTAAGTGGCCTAATATAATGGAAAACCACAACTTATGGAACTTATTCGTGGTCTGACCCCTATATGTAGTAGGAACTGTAGACCAAAACTCGAGGGTTTAAAGGAGGCTGTGCGGCGTGTCGGGGGTTAGATCTTATTTATCAACTATTTAAAGGTTATTCAGCAGGCACCCAGAGCTTGGTTCCAGGCTCGAGGTCTGTTGAATCCAGCCCATTGGTTGAAACGATCTGATCCACGACGGATGAGAGATCAGATCGGCCACCAGTATTGATTGAAGAGGCGATAGACCAGATGGTCTCGCCACTTGTGACAACAACCTGCATGTAACCAGCTGTACCGGTCTTAACAACTTCTGATGATGCAACACCGTGGTCGCTGAGAGATGCGCTAAAACCAGCGCCAATTACTATCAATAGCGATGCGCCAACAAAAGTTCTGGCTAGCTTCTTGTAACGGTTCTTGCTCATTTACTTCTCCTACTTAACCTTGTTTTCAAAAGCTGAGGGGATTCAGCCTTTGTCGAATTAGATTCGAACAAGTGTTCTAAAAGGAACTATAGGTCAAGCCACTGACACATGCAAGTGAAAATCGAACAAATGTTCGCTTTTTTTGGAAATCTGGTTTATGCTTTTCCCATGACCAATCCAACAGGCAAAAAGAAGGTATCCGAGCTGCCAGATGGCCCAGCCAACGAGCAAGGCCTGACCCCTCGCCAAGCCAAGATCCTCGATGTTATCCGCACCGCCATTGAGACCAACGGCTATCCCCCTTCAATGCGCGAGATCGGCCAAGCTGCCGGCCTGGCCTCACCAGCCTCAGTTTCCTATCAATTAGAGACCCTGGTTGAAAAAGGATTTATCCGCCGCGATGCCACCAAGGGGCGCGCACTAGAAATTACCTACCCAAGCGAGGGCGAAGCAATTACTCCAGAGAAGACCCGCAATGTTCCACTACTTGGTTCGATTGCTGCTGGTTCACCAATCTTGGCGGAACAGAGCTTCGATGAAGTCTTCCCACTTCCAGAGTCACTGGTCGGCAAGGGCGATATTTATATGCTCAAAGTTAAGGGCGATTCAATGATCGATGTTGCGATCTGCGATGGCGATTACGTTGTTATCCGCGCCCAGAAGGATGCAAATAAAGGCGAGATTGTTGCCGCAATGATTGATGGCGAGGCCACTGTGAAAACTTGGTCGAAGAAAGATGGCCACTACTGGCTGCTTCCAGCTAACGATAATTACGCACCAATCCCAGGTGACGGCGCCGAAATTCTCGGAATCGTTACTGCAGTGCTGCGCAGCATTCGTTAAATTTTAAGGTTCGAGGGTTAACCTTTCGCCATGACAATCGCACGCAATATTCTTCTAGTCCTTCACATCATTGCATTCCTCGGAATCCTCGGCACGCTACTTTCGCAAATCCCTAAGAATCCGAAGCGCATTCTTGGTGGAGCGATGCACAGCGCACTGCTTGCACTTATTACCGGAATCGCCTTAGTCGGAGTCCGCACCTCTCTGCATTCTTCAGATCCAGCAATGTGGGATGAACCAGATCATATGAAGGTTGGAATTAAGTTTTTGATTCTCGCAATCATCCTGATTCTTGGGTATAAGAATCTAAAGAAGCCAGCGGTTTCAACAAAGGTTTGGGCGATCATGATTGCACTTGCTGTGGTGAACTTGGTTATTGCGCTAGCTCCTTAATTAGCTCCTCAATCAATAAGAACGTTAGTTATCTTGCAGGAAGCTATTTTGGTTTTCAAGAATTCGCCTTCAATCGGATCTACCGTTAAATCAAAGCGCCACTTAACTGCAATCCAATTTGAAATGTACTTGCACTGGGCCCTCGTTGGAAGCCAGCCTGCAACATCCCGGTCACCTTTCGAACGGTTTAATCGTGCAGTTACAGCTAATAGCGAGCGTGGATCCTCTAAATCGTTTGCAAAATCCATTCTCTGTGTGGCGGTCCATGCCCAGGCGCCAGAGCGCCAAGCCTCAGCCAGCGGAACCATGTGGTCGATATCTAAACCAGTTGGATTCGTGAAAATTTTTCCATCATACGAACTTCGCCATCTGCCGCCAGTTAAATAGCATCTGGCACCTACTTTAGGCTTCACAATCGCTTCGGCAAGCAGAACTTCGTATCGGGTATTGCAACCATTCTTATCGGCATCTATCCAATGTTTAAATAGATTGCGCGAATATCCGCCAATCTGATCCGCTGCGATGGTGAGTGTAATTTTCTCTGCGGCCAAAGCTGGAGCAAGATTTAACGGATAAATCAGTATCGAGCAGAGTCCCAGGGCAATCCGCTTAGATGTATTCACAACATCAGATTACCGAGAGTAAGTCCGGAAGAATAGAAAAAATGAATTTATCGCACTAATCTCTCCCCATGACTTATCAATTGCGTGACCTAACCGGAAAAGTTGTAATCATCACTGGCGCTACCGCAGGTATTGGCGCAGCCGCCGCTAGGGCTCTTGTCGAGAAGGGCTGCAAGGTCGTTCTAAATGCCCGAAGTGAAGAGCGTCTAAAAGGAATGGTCGCCGAACTCGGCGCAAATGCGATTTATGTCGCCGGAGATAGTTCAAATCCAGATATCGCTCGTAAAGTTGCAAAAGCTGCAATCGATACTTTCGGGACCATCGATACCATCGTTCCAAATGCTGGTATCGGTTATTACGGTTCAATCCTTGATCACAGCGATGAAGATGTAAATCGTATGATGCGCACAAATTACGAAGGCACCGTCCATATTATTCGCGCCGCTCTTCCAACACTGCTTGCAAAGAAAGAGGGCGATGTAATTATCGTTGCATCAGTTGCCGGATTCCGTGGTGGCGATAACGAAGCTATTTACACCGGAACCAAGCATGCCCAAGTTGGTTTCGCAGGTTCACTAGATCGCGAACTTCGTTCTAAAGGTGTTCGAGTTGCACTTGTTTGTCCTGCCGGTGTCGAAACCGAATTCGCACTTGGCTTTGGTCGCACCGCTGGTGAAGAAAAGCTAAAAACTTATCTGCGCCCCGAAGATGTCGCATTCCAAATCACAACAATAATGAGCCAACCACGCACTGTTCGATCACATATCTGGACCTTGTGGTCAATGGGGCAAGACTCTTAATCAAGAACTAGCCCTTAACTACCGCTTTCACAATCGCCTCGGGAGTTGCATGCTCGCCAACTTTTGCATCAATGTTTGTTGGGATACCATTTTTCTGTGCAGCTGCTAAAAAAGCTAACTGTGCCGCAATATCAGTCATCCAATACATCGCTGATGGTCCAGCTCTATCTAGGATTCGAGCGGCCTGTTCGATGCGTGCATCTGAAAATTTCTCTAGATCATTCTTGTCATCTTCAATAATTGCCAATAAATATTGCTTGATCTCAAATGCAATTCCGGTTTTATCGCCATCATTTTCAATCAGTGACTTGAGTTCGGCATCGAGGCCACGCATCCGTCGGCCCTCACGCTTTTTGCGCGCCCGACGCTCCAAATATAAATAGACCAGCGCTGCGATAAATAGGAATTCGAACATTTAACTGCTCCTCTCGATGCCTTCAACCTAGACCCAATCCATGACATTGAGCCCTGACATCTCAGTAATCCCCCTAATCCCAGGCCATCACGGCTACCCTCTTACTCATGAGCAAAGAGATCACATCCCAAAGTCTTCGTAAAGTAAATATCTTCGCGGGCATCCTGCACCTGGCACAGATGGTGGCAGTCCTCGCACTCAGCAGCGATTTTTCATTGCCGATCAATGCAACTTATATGACTGGTCCACCTGGAACTACCTTTGCCGAACCAGTCACACTCTTTGAGACTCCAATTGGTTTAACAGTTGCAATTTTCCTTGGTCTCTCGGCACTGGCACACTTCATCGTTGCAAGTCCACAATTTTTCCCACGATACAGCGCCGGCATAGCTGAGAAGCGAAATTATTTCCGCTGGGTTGAATATTCAATCAGCTCTTCAGTAATGATTGTTCTAATTGCTCAAGTAACTGGTGTTGCCGAAATTTCAGCAATTATCTCAATCTTCGGCGTTAATGCATCAATGATTTTATTTGGTTGGCTGCAAGAGAAATACGAGAACCCAGGCAGTGGCGGTTGGCTTCCATTCATCTTTGGTTGCATCACCGGAATCGTTCCATGGGTCGCACTTCTCTTCTACGTTTTTGCAATTGGTGGTCCTGGTGATGCCTCTGCCCCCGCCTTTGTTTACGGAATTGTTTTGACCATCTTTATCTTCTTCAACTCATTCGCACTCGTGCAATGGTTGCAATACAAGAAAGTCGGAAAGTGGTCAGAATACATTCGCGGCGAACGCACATACATAACGCTCTCGTTGATTGCTAAATCTGCGCTTGCTTGGCAGATCTTTGCAAACACTTTAATCCCGGTTTAGTTCAAAACACTAAGCGCTGCTATCGCGCTATCAAAGCCTTTATCCTCAAAACTGTCGGCGAAACCGGCGCGTGCATTTGCCTGTTCGATGGTGTCGCACATAAGAACCCCAAAACCGATTGGCTTAGAACGACTTAGCGAAACATCCATGATTCCTGCTGTTACACCTTGGCAGACATAATCGAAGTGGGGGGTTTCTCCGCGAAGAACAAGACCGACAACTACTGCAACATCAAAGCCAGAATCCAAGGCAAGCTGCGCCGCAAGTGGAAGTTCGAATGAACCAGAAACTTTGCGAACTTCAACGTTAGTGATGCCAGATTTTTCAAAACCACGAACTGCCCCATCGATTAACGATTGGCAAATCTCTGGATGCCATGATGCACTAATAACTATAGCTTTTAGATTGCTGAAATTCTTCATCCCTAAATCTGGGGACTTTCCGGCCATTAGATTTCTCCTAACGAGTGACTCAGTAAATCGCGCTTGGTTTCTAGATACTTACGATTAAATTCATTTGCAACAACCTGAAGTTTGCGACCCTTGTAGTTGATTCCAGAACCCTCGAAAGCCGCTAACTTATCGGGATTATTTGTAAGCAATTCAACTTCGGTGATTCCAAGTGCTCTAAAGATTTCAATCGCATCGCCATACGATCGCTCATCGACGCCGTGGCCAAGAGATATATTTGCTTCCAAAGTATTCTGGCCAAGATCTTGTAAGGCATATGCGCGAATTTTTTCGCTAAGCCCAATTCCTCGGCCTTCGTGATCTCGCAGGTAAACAACCAATCCAGATCCACGTTCTTCAATCTCGCTGATTGCCTGCATCAATTGTGGGCCACAATCACAGCGCAGCGAACCGAAGGCATCGCCGGTTAAGCATTCAGAATGAATACGGCTTAATAAGTTTGTAGCGCTCAATTCTCCAAGTGCCAAGATTGCATGTTCGGCGCCATTGCGAGATGTAAAAGTTGTGATTCGCCAATCTTGATCGCTCATTGGCAATTTGGCCCATTGGAAATCAACTCTCTTTTTCACGCTCTTTTTCTCAACATGCGCCTTAATATCTTCAATAGTTATTTTCTTAATCGCGTGCTTTGCTGCAAATTCTTCTAGTGCTGCTCCCCGCATCATCGAACCATCGTCATTTACAAGTTCTGAAATAACTGCGACTGGATATGAACCAGTTAATTCGCA
>JAURGA010000005.1 GCA_030834095.1 Candidatus Nanopelagicales bacterium
AACCATCACAGAGATGATCGGCGACTAAATGCTCAAATGGCGTCAATTCTCGAGACATAATCTTAATATCCATAATTAGATTACCTAAGCCCTCTCCGACTTTAGAAATACCCTTTGAAATCTTGATTCTTCACCATAAACTGCCCTGATGGGGAATATTTCAAGTAATAAGTTGGGCCAAGTTCTGCATCTCACCTTGGATCGTCCTGAGAAGAAGAATGCGCTCACGCCAGCGATGTATTCCGATCTTTCCAAGGCTCTCAACACTGCAAAAGACGATTTCGACATCAGAGTGGTCGTGATTTCAGGGGCTGGAAGTGCTTTCACAGGTGGCAATGACATTTTAGATTTTATGGACACTCCACCCACTGGGCCGGATTCACCGGTGATGCAGTTTCTTGCCGTTCTACACGATTTTCCAAAACCATTGATTGCGGCAGTTCACGGTAACGCAGTTGGAATTGGCACAACGATGTTGATGCATTGTGATTTGGTTTATGCAACAGCGGATGCAAAGTTATCTATGCCTTTTGTTTCACTTGGCCTGGTTCCTGAAGCTGGATCTTCATTACTTTTTCCAAGACTTGTTGGACATGCAATTGCATCTGAAATCTTTCTGACTGGCCGCAACTTTTCTGGAACCGAAGCGCATCAGATGCGATTGGTAAATGAAATAGTTTCAGACCCACTTGCTAAGGCGCTAGAGATTGCAGAAGTTATTGCAGATCAACCACCAACTTCCGTTATAAACACCAAGGCACTTCTTAAGAGCGGTCAACATCAAGCAGTAGCAATGGTGATGGAAGCCGAGGGCGAGCTATTTAGAATTGCACTGGAATCAGATGAAGCCCAGATCGCATTCATGAAGTTTCTTGAGAAAAAATCAAAGGGGTAGAAAATGTCACTAGCCGGAAAACGATTATTCATCACTGGGGGATCTCGAGGAATCGGACTTGCGATCGCACTTCGGGCGGCAGCTGATGGAGCAAGTATTGCGATTGCAGCGAAAACCGCGGAGGAGAATCCAAAGCTTCCAGGAACAATCTTCTCGGCCGCTAAAGAAATCGAGGTGGCAGGCGGAACTGCGCTACCAATTAAATGTGATATTCGAGACGAAACTGCAATTGAAGCCGCTGTCGCAAAAGCGGCAACGCAATTTGGCGGGCTAGATATCTTGATCAACAACGCAAGTGCTATCAACCTAACCCCTACCGAAAAGACCCCGGCAAAGCGCTTTGATTTGATGTTTGATGTAAACGTTCGAGGAACCTTCTTAAGTTCACAAGCCGCTATTCCATATCTTCGAGAGAGCGCGAAGGCTGGACGTAATCCTCATATTCTTACGCTCTCGCCACCACTTTCAATGAGCCCAAAATGGTTTAAAAATCATGTGGCCTACACAATGTCTAAATATGGAATGAGTATGTGCGTTCTAGGAATGTCAGAAGAGTTCAAGCGTGAGGGTATTGCGGTAAATGCACTCTGGCCTCGCACCGCAATCGATACTGCGGCACTTCAAATGATTCCGGGCGTAGATACTGATTTCTGTCGCAAGCCAGAGATTCTTGCTGATACCGCTTACATAATTCTAAATCGCGAAGCCAAGACAACCACCGGAAACTTCTTTGTTGATGATGAAGTTCTAGTGTCCGAGGGCATCACAGATCTAGAGAAATATTCAGTCAAGCCAGGAACCACAGATTTCTTGCTTGATTTCTTCCTGGACTAGTCAGCCTTAGATTTAATTGATTGCTCCGGACTCACTTTCCACAAGTGAATCTTTGCCGACATTTAATAAGAAGAAGCTGACAATTGCGCCAAGTAAAAGGAAGCCAGCACCAAATTTAAATGCTGTGCTAAATCCGTGGACCTGGGCGTAGACCTGAACATTTTCACCAAGACTGGTATTGACTTTCGCATATGCTGAAGCCGAAGAGATTGCAACAGTATTTAGAAGAGCGGCGCCGAGTGCGCCACCGATCTGTTGGCTGGTATTTAAAACTGCACCCGCAACACCGGCATCGTGTTCACCAGCGTTATGTAATGCGGTGGAAGCGCTGGGAATAAAGAAGAGCGCCATGCCGCTGGACATAACTAGTAGTGCCGGCAAAATATCTGCAACATAAGTTGATGTCGGTGTAATTCTTGAAAGCAGTAGAAGTCCGGCAGATGCCGCAATAAGTCCGGTTGTCATAAGTGGCTTAGGGCCAATTTTTGGAAGCAATTGTGAGGCAATACCGGCAAAGACAATTATGCCCGCTGAGAATGGCAAGAATGCGAAGCCGGATTTCAGCGATGAATATTGCAAGAAACTTTGTAGGTAAATACTTAAGAACAAGAACATTGCAAAGAGGCCAGTTCCGACTAGGAGCGAGGCCAAATATGAACCACCGCGGTTGCGCTCAGTTAAGACGCGAAGCGGAAGGAGCGGATTCGGAACCTTCTTCTCAATAACAAAGAAGGCGATAAGAAAGATTGCTGAGACTATGAAGAATCGATAGGTAGAGTAATCTGACCAGCCTTCAGTTGCAGCTTGGCTGAAGCCATAGACAAGTGCGACCAGCCCGAGAGTTACGGTTGTGGCGCCTGGAATGTCATATTTATTATCGCCCGTCGCCTTTGATTCATTAATGAATGGAATCGCAAGCAGCACTGCGAAAAGTGCAATTGGAACATTGACTCCCAAACACCAACGCCAGTTTGCATATTCGGTTAGCACGCCGCCAAGGATCAAGCCAATGGCTGCGCCACCGCCAGCGATTGCGCCGTAAACACCAAAAGCTCGGGCACGCTCCTTGGGAACTGTAAAAGTCACATTAATAAGTGCGAGGGCAGCTGGTGCAAGTAGCGCACCAAATGCACCTTGAAGTGCGCGAGCGGCAAAGAGCAACTCTTGGTTAGAGGCAATTCCGCCTAGAGCAGAGGCCACAGCAAAACCAATTAGTCCAACAATAAATATTTTCTTTCTGCCAACATAATCAGATATGCGGCCACCAAGTAGAAGCAAACTTCCGAAGGCAAGTGAGTATGCGGTTACAACCCACTGTCGGTTTGCATCTGAAATGCCTAGCTCTGCCTGAGCACTTGGCAATGCAATATTTACAATCGATGCATCAAGAACTACCATCAAGGAAGCGATTGCAATAACAAAAAGTGCGCGCCATCTATTTGGATCTAATCCATTTTCATCTAATTCAACGCGCGCCTTAGCCATTTAAACTCCTTGGGTTTTGTATATACATTTATAACCTAATAATTTCTTATTCTCTCGTAGTTACGTCGCGCCTCATGGCCGAAAGGTCCGTCTTTGCTTGTGATTAAACAGACATGAGAAATTTCTGAGACTGGGCGCCCACGCATAATTTTTGAAAAATCTTCAGAAATTGTCCAAAATAGAGGGGCTGAACATGCGAAAAGTCAGCCTATTGGTGCGTTTTCTGGGATTCCCTGATACCTTCGTCTTCATAAGAAAACTACCAAGTTTTCCCTTAAACAAAGGAGCTCGTACCCAAAAGGGATTCGCTGATCAGTAGTGGGCCATCCAACAAAAGGTACTTCTTTCCAAAATGACCTGAACTCTAGAACCACAGACTTTCCGCAAGACACCAAACGTTGTCACTCCAGTTTCGCCTGAAAGAATAAAAGAATTAATGGCTGCTGAATGGGAGTTATTTTCAAATTCAACCTTCGCTTCAGGCGTTGAAAGCACTATTGCAAAAGACTCTTCGCCACTAGGCGTGACCTCAAGCTTCCAATATTGGGATCCATACCCAATTAGCATCGTTTCAGCTAAGGGTGCCTGGATGACCGATGTTGATGGCCGACAACTACTTGATCTTTCAATGGGCTTTGGCGCAATGCTCGCCGGTCACCTGAACGAAGAAGTAATTGTCGAGACCAAAGCAGCTCTCGAGGGTGGAACGCTTTTTGTTACGCCATCCCCAATTTCTCGCGATGGCGCAGAACGCCTGTGCAAGAGATTTGGTATCGAGAAGGTGCGCTTTGCAAACTCTGGAACTGAAGCCACGATGTATGCAGTTCGCACTGCAAAGGCTTTCACTGGCAAATCTGCAATCGTTAAGTTAGAGGGCGGTTATCACGGTAGCTATGACCCACTTACGGTTTCAGCGAAGCCATCACTAGATCAGGCTGGCAATCCAGAAGAGCCAAAACCAGTAATCGGACATGGCGTTAATGCTGGGGTTGTATTTGTAGTTCCGTTCAACAACCTTCCTGCACTTGAAAAGGTTTTTGCTCGCGATCACGAGTCAATTGCCTGCTTTATCTTGGAACCAGTTCTTGAAAACCTTGGCATCGTTCTGCCTGATGCTGGCTATCTTGCAGCTGTTCGCGATCTCTGCACGAAATACAACATCGTTCTTATATTTGACGAAGTTAAAACTGGTCTGACCGCTGGCCATCAAGGCGCAGCACATCGCATCGGTGTTCAACCAGATCTAATCTGTCTTGCTAAATCAATCGGTGGTGGACTTCCACTTGCTGCATTTGGTGGCAAAGCAGAAATCATGGACACAATCACAACTGGTGCAATGGCGCACTTCGGAACATTCAACGGAAACCCGCTTGCAATGGCAGGCCTTCGCGCAATGGATCGTTTGTGCACCGAAGAGGCGCTTGCAAAAGCTGAAGCTCTAAACAGGCAAGCACTCAATCGCATCCAAGTAATCATTGAAGAGTTCCAACTTCCTGCACATACAGTCGGCTTTGGAGTTAAGGGCTGCGTAACTTGGTCGAAAGATCCAGTCCGTAATTACCGTGATTACAAGGCAACTGATTTTGCAATCGCAGAACTTTCTTGGCTCTGGTCAATGAACCGTGGAATCATCACACCTCCGGGACTTGATGAGCAGTGGTTGATTTCTCTGGCTCATGGCCAGAAGGAAATTGATTTACTGGTTGAAGATTTCCGCGCATTTGCGGTCGCACTTCGTTCTTAAAGCCCTAAAAACTCCTAAATCACAGAAACGTTTTGACAATTAACGGGGGAACCACGGTTTCCCCGTTTAATTCATTTTACCTATAGAGTTCGTCACACATGTGAGGTGAAAACTCCCATCCTGGCAAATTGCCAAAGGCATTACCAAGGTTTGGGGAGTCTAAAGAAAGTGGTTCATTCCAAGGGAGATTTTTACAACGATGATCCAGCTGAGTCAACTCGTGTCCGAGGAAAGCGAAAATTTTCATCCGTCCTTGCATTCCTTCTGCTTCTTGCTGGCGGAACTTATTTAGTCCAGACCACGCTTGCCGCTAACATCGCGCTAAACACAGGTTCACCTATTGAATTTGGTCAAGGTGTAACAGCTACAACAGCATGCTCTGGAGCAACCAACTTAACAATCACACCAAATTCAACTTTCATAAATGTTTCCGCTGGCGGAGCACATTATCTTTCATCGCTTAGAGTTTCAAATATACCTTCAGGTTGTGATGGCAAGGATTTCACAATAAACGCCTATGGAAATTCGGATAGCACAGCCCTAGCTGTTTTCAATTCAGCGTCAAAAAACGTAGTTGTTTATAGCAATGCCGGAACATTTGAACTTGGCGCAGGATCCCTTTCTGGAGCAAGCATTACAAGCGGTTCAGGAACATTCACGGTCACCTTTACAGACCCAGTTGCTACTTCTGGATCAGTGTTTAAGGTCTCCTTGCAAAGTGGAGGACACACAGTTGTATCCTGTGCAACCGGGGGAGTTTGTGTTGTTGGTAATACCGGTCCTGGTGGTGGCAAAGTCTTTTACGTTGCTAGTTCGCCATTTGCCTGTGGCCCAACAGTTGCAGCAAGTTGCACTTATCTCGAAGTTGCACCAAGTGATTCCCAAGAAAATTTCTGTGATGCTGGATCTACTGTAGGTGATGCTGGAAGCACGCGCCTTGCAACTTTGAATCCAGACACAATTGGTGCTGGATTTGCGAGCACACTTGTAATTACAGCAGGTTGTAATTCGGGCGCTGCCGTTACTTCAAGGGCTTATCGCGGTGGTTCGTTTAGTGACTGGTATTTGCCAAACCGAGCAGAATTAGTTCAGGTTTACAACAATAGAGTGACAATCGGTGGCTTTATTTCCGCACAATACTGGCAATCTTATGCGAACAGTTCAACACGATTCACGGCTCATAACTTTGGTGACGGTTATGCATACAATGAATTTCCAAAATCAACTGTGAACCAATTCCGTCCAATCCGGGCTTTCTAAAAGAATTATTCGAGGGCAATTAGCTCTAGATACTGATTGCCCCATAAATCTTCATCGCCATCTGGCAACAATAAAACTCGCTCTGGTTTAAGGGCCTGCACTGCGCCAACATCGTGGCTTACAAGAACAACAGCACCTTGATATTCACCAAGTGCAGCAAGAATTTCTTCACGTGATGCTGGATCCAAGTTGTTCGTCGGTTCATCAAGTAAGAGAACGTTCGCAGATCCGACTACAAGAGTGGCAAGAGCCAATCTGGTTCGCTCGCCACCACTTAAAACCTTCACCGGCTTTTGAACATCGTCGCCAGAGAATAAGAATGAGCCAAGTGTTTGACGGGCTTGCTGTTCGCTGATTTTGTCACCAGCAGAGAGCATGTTCTCTAGAACGGTTCGTTCGAAGTCCAACGATTCATGTTCCTGCGTGTAGTAACCAATTTTTAAACCATGTCCCGGCAGAATTTCACCGGTATCGGACTCGTTGGTTCCACCCAAAATGCTTAATAACGTTGTTTTACCTGCACCATTCAAGCCAAGGATCACGACACGAGAAGAGCGATCAATTGCAAGATCAACGTCGGTAAAGATTTCTAATGAACCGTAAGACTTACTTAATCCAGTCGCCATAAGCGGTGTCTTGCCACAGGGAGCTGGAGTAGGGAATCGCAGCTTTGCGACCTTGTCAGATTTACGGACATCTTCAAGATTAGAGATAAGGGATTCAGCGCGACGTAACATTCCTTGGGCGGCAGTTGCCTTCGATGCCTTGGCGCGCATTTTCTCGCCCTGCTTCTGCAGGATTTCAGCCTTCTTTTCGGCATTCGCGCGTTCCTTCTTACGACGGTGCTCATCAGCTTCGCGCTGCAATAAATATTTCTTCCAGCCCATGTTGTAAACATCGATAACGTTTCGGTTGGCATCGATATAGAAAACTTTGTTTACGACGGTTTCGATTAGGGCAACATCGTGAGAGATAACGACTAGGCCACCGGAATACTTTGTTAAGTAATCGCGGAGCCAGTTGATAGATTCGGCATCCAAGTGGTTTGTTGGTTCGTCGAGTAGAAGAGTTTCGGCGCCACTAAATAGAAGACGTGCAAGTTCGACGCGACGACGCTGGCCGCCAGATAGAACTTGAATTGGTTCTTCAAACAATCGTTCGGGTAGACCAAGGTTTGTTGCAATTGATTCTGCTTCAGCCGATGCGCCA
The DNA here is from genome assembly GCA_030834095.1 of Candidatus Nanopelagicales bacterium. Classification (GTDB taxonomy): domain Bacteria; phylum Actinomycetota; class Actinomycetes; order Nanopelagicales; family Nanopelagicaceae; genus AAA044-D11. The sequence continues at coordinate 7,428 of JAURGA010000005.1, forward strand.
TATCCGCCGGCAGCATTGAATTCACTATCGACTCGGGCATAACGTTCTAACGCGAGTTCTAATTCTTCGGGTGTAGCTGTTGCCATTGCCTCTTCGGCTTTTCGCATTCGCACAACAATCTGGTCTAAGCCACGTGCAGACAAAATTCGATTTATAACGCTCTCATCTTGATCGCCAGTTCGTGGATCCTGGGGGAGATATCCGATAGTTCCGGTTCGGGTTATCTGGCCACCAGCCGGCAGGGTTTCACCTGCAAGGCATTTCGCGAGGGTCGATTTACCGGCGCCATTTCGGCCTACGAAGCCGATTCGGTCACCGCTGTTGATACGGACAGCCACATCTTTAACTAAGAGTCTTGCGCCAGCTCGGAGTTCTACGCTTTGAGTGGCAATCACTGGGCGATACTCCCACACCTAGGCCGGCACAATTCCCAGACTCGCAATTAGTGCTTTGAAGTTGCAGGTGCAAATTACTTGCATTAAAATTCACTTATGCATATTCCTGACGGATTTATCGATATCCCGACCTCAGCGGCCTTTGCCGGTGTTTCTGCGCTCGCCGTCGGTGCTTGCCTTAAGGGTGCCGCGAAATCTCTTGATGAGAAAACTGCACCTCTTGCAGGACTGACCGCGACATTTATCTTTGCAGTTCAAATGCTTAACTTTCCCGTGGCAGCTGGAACAAGCGGACACCTCTTTGGAAGCGTCTTGGCAGCTGTCCTAGTCGGGCCCTACGTTGCAACCCTCGCCCTGAGTGTGGTCTTGCTTTTGCAAGCTCTGCTCTTTGCTGATGGTGGATTAACTGCCGCAGGGTTGAACGTATTTAATCTTTCACTTGTTGGCGTCTGGGTTGGGTACGGAATATTTCTTCTAGTGAAGAAGGCGCTTCCGAAGAATAAGGCTTCGATCACGACGGCAGCTACCATCGCTGGATTTATTTCTGTGCCGGCGGCAGTCATGGGCTTCTTGCTTCAATATGCAATCGGCGCAAATTCAACATTTTCACTTACAGCAGTTTTTACCGGAATGATGAGCACGCATGTTCTGATTGGAATTGGTGAGGCAGTAATTACAGCCTTCTCAGTTACCGCTGTTATGGCAACCCGACCAGATCTTGTATATGGGTACCGTGGCACAAAACAGCAACTTGAAATTCGAAGAGCATAAGATGAAAAATCCTTTGATTATTTTCGGTTTCGCAGTATCGCTTTTTCTAGCAGGCGGTATTTCTTACTACGCATCATCACAACCTGATGGCTTTGAGAAAGCGGCTGGTGAAATTGGCTTCTTAGATACGGCCGAAGAGAGCCCGCTGAAAGATAGCCCGTTGGCTGAATATGGTGTTGCCGGGGTAGAGAATGAACGCATCTCTGGTGGCCTTGCAGGTGTAGTCGGTGTCGCAGCAACCGCTGCTATTTCATTTGCAATCTTTTACGGATTGCGTCGATTCAATAAGAGCAAACCGTAAAAACTCAAACAGAGCTCCAGCATCATCATGGCCATGATGTAGGGGAGAGACTCTACCTACATCGCCATTCCTTAGTTCATGGCCTGCCGGCGCATGTAAAGATCATGGCGGTTCTTACTTTTATCATCATTGCCGCTTCAACACCTATTACTCAATGGCAGGCATTTATTGCCTACTTCGTAGCGATTTTTCTAGTCTCACTTATTGCCAAAATTCCAACACCTACACTACTTAAACGATCGCTGATTGAGATTCCCTTTATTCTCTTTGCAATTCTCATGCCATTTTTTGGAACCGGCGAGCGTTTTGAAGTGGGACCACTTAATCTCTATCGTGAAAGTTTGTTGGCGGCGGCAGGAATTGTTGCCAAAGGAACCCTGGGAGTTTTGAGTGCTGTTATTCTCTCAACAAGCACTACTGCGCGCGAACTCTTACGCGGATTAGAGAAGCTACACCTACCCAAGTTGATGGTTCAGATTGCCGCCTTTATGTTGCGCTATGTCAACGTAATTAGCGATGAGATGGAGCGTATGAAAGTCGCCCGTGAATCACGTGGTTTTATTGCCACCGGATTGAAGGATTGGAAAGTTATCGCCATCGCTGCTTCGGCTCTCTTTATTCGATCCTACGAACGCGGTGAACGCGTACACCTTGCAATGCTCTCTCGCGGATATAGCGGAGTACTTCCTCATGACCAGAGCGAAGGTGCATCGTTTAAGATTTGGTTAAAAGGTCTTGCGCTTCCACTCTTTGCGCTTTCTATACTTATCTCAACATTTGTGATCGGATAAATAATGACAATTGCACCAAGCCTATTAATCGAAGATTTGGCATTTGCTTATCCGGACGGTAATCAAGCGCTCTTTGGCGTAAACCTGCGGGTAGAGCGCGGCGAACGTGTTGCAATCCTTGGACCAAATGGTGCCGGTAAAACAACTTTAGTAATGCATATGAATGGTATTCATCCGGCAGAACATGGAAGTGTCAGTGTTGCTGGTGAGGTAGTTGATACAAAAGATAAAGCCCTTTTGCGCCGGATTCGTGGCAAGGTTGGTGTGGTTTTTCAAGATCCCGATGATCAGTTATTCATGCCAACAGTCGGTGAAGATATTGCATTCGGTCCTTACAACATGGGCCTCCGAGGTTCAGAACTAGATGCAGTTGTTGACCAAGCCCTAGCACTGGTTCACATGTCTGAATTTAAAGACCGCCCACCACACCACCTCTCTTTCGGTCAGAGGCGAAGAGTGGCAGTTGCAACCGTTCTTGCTATGAAGCCAGAGATTTTAGTCTTGGATGAACCATCTTCAAATCTCGATCCGGCAAGTCGCAGAGAGTTGGCAGATATTTTGCGTTCGCTGGAAATCACAATTCTGATGGTCACGCATGATATTCCTTATGCGTACGAACTCTGTGAGCGTTCAATTATTTTATCTGGTGGCATAGTTGTTGCTGATGGTGATACCAAGACGATTCTTAGCGATTCAAAATTACTAAGCGAGAACCGTCTCGAACTTCCCGTTGGATTCTCGCTTTAGATTCAGCTCTCGTTTATTGTAAAAAAGCCCCCCAATTTCTTGGGGGGCTTTTTTAACGCTACTTCTTAGAGGTCGAAGTAAAGCTCGAACTCTGCTGGATGTGGACGCAAGCGGACGTAATCCACTTCTTCCTTACGCTTCCAAGTAATCCAAGTATCGATTAGATCCTTTGTGAATACGCCTCCCTTTAGCAGGAACTCGTGATCAGCTTCTAGGTTATCTAGAACAGCATCAAGTGATCCTGGAACTTGTTGAATAGCGGCTGCTTCATCGCCCTCTAGTTCATACAGATCCTTATCAACTGGCTTTGGTGGTTCGATCTTGTTTTGAATTCCATCTAGTCCAGCCATAAGCATTGCTGCGAATGCTAGGTAAGGGTTTGATGATGGATCTGGGCAACGGAATTCGATGCGCTTTGCCTTTGGATTCGAACCAGTGATTGGAATACGAATACATGCAGAACGGTTACGTGCTGAGTAAACAAGATTTACTGGCGCTTCGTATCCTGGAACTAAGCGACGATATGAGTTAACTGTTGGGTTGGTGAATGCAAGCAATGAAGGTGCGTGCTTTAGGAGGCCACCGATATACCAACGAGCCATATCTGAAAGATCACCATATCCATCACCGAAGAACAATGGCTTGCCATCTTTCCAGAGTGATTGGTGAACGTGCATTCCTGAACCATTGTCGCCGAATAGTGGCTTTGGCATGAAGGTCGCGGTCTTGCCAGCTTCCCATGCAGTGTTCTTAATAATGTATTTGAACTTCATAACGTCATCGCCAGCATTCAAAATATCTGAGAAGCGATAGTTAATTTCCATCTGTCCTGCAGTTCCCACTTCGTGGTGTGAACGTTCAACAAGAAGTCCGGCTTCGCCAAGTTTCATAACCATCTGATCGCGAAGATCTGCGAATTGATCTGTTGGAGAAACTGGGAAATATCCACCCTTTACGCGAGTGCGGTATCCGCGGTTTGGTGTGCCATCCGGATCGTATTCAACGCCGGTGTTCCATGCGCCTTCATATGAATCGATGTGGTGATAAGACTCGTTGATGCCAGTCTTGAAACGAATTGCATCGAATACATAGAACTCAGCTTCAGGTGCGAAGAATGCAGTGTCTGCAATTCCAGTTCCCTTTAGGTATTCAACTGCTTTTGCAACAACACCTCGTGGATCACGTGAATATGGTGAGTTATCAACTGGGTTGTGTACTGAGAAAAGAATTACCAAAGTCTTAACATCACGGAATGGATCGATGAATGCTGATTCTGGAATAGGAAGCAACTTCATATCTGATTCGTGAATTGCTTGGAAACCACGGATTGAAGAACCATCAAACATCAGACCGTCAGTAAAAACTGCTTCGTCAAATGATTCAACTGGAACGTTGAAGTGGTGTTGGATACCTGGAAGGTCAATAAAACGAACATCGACTAGCTTTACATTCTCTTTCTTGATGTAAGCAAAAACTTCTGCAGAATTCTTAAACATTTCTCTCCCGATTTAGGATTAGTCGCACTTGGCCAGGTGCTTCGCTGCGCCTGCCAATCTGGTTGGTGATGGGGAAAATATAGGTGGTCAACGTAAAAAACGGTTAACCGAATTGTTACATTTATGTTTCACCTTTCAGCTGGGGTTGCGACTGGCGAACAGATAGCCTTGGCGGATGGTTAAAGCAGGTACGGGCCGCCGATTTCTGGCTCTGATTATCGATTGGCTGATGTGTCTGCTCATCTCGAGCCTGGTGGGATTCGGATCTAGATCGATCAGCACGCTAGTTATCTTCTTCATCCAGGTCAGTATTTTGACGACTTTGCAGCAGGCTTCAGCAGGTCAACGGATACTGCGAATGCGAGTGGTGGATTTTACGAATTATGGAGTTGTGCCGGCCCGGAAAGTTTTGATTAGAACGTTTCTAATCTGCCTAGTGCTCCCAGCAGTTTTCACTCGAGAGGGCAGGGGATTGCATGACTGGGTTGCAAATTCTGTGGTCGTGAGAAACGCTAAAACTAAATCTTAATTAGCGCTTATTTAGCGTTTAGGAATTTTCGCATTTCGATTGATCGGCATTGGCCCCTTAGGAATTGGGATATTTAATCCACCAACAGCCTTTATTCGACTGCGAAGTTCACGTAACTGAACTTTATTAAGTTTCTTAGGCAGTTTCTTTAAGTGCTTCTGTAGTTTACGAAGTGGAACTTGACCAGCACCTTCACCAACAATTACTTCGGTTAGTGCAACACCTGGGATAAATCGCTCCATCTTACGACGCTCATCCAGCAGAAGTTGTTTAACAGCTGGGCTACCTTCTCCCACGAGAACAATGCCTGCGCGACCGACACTTCGGTGCACCATATCTTGGTTACGAGCGACACTGACTGCTGTAGTTGTTGTAAATCCTTTGCGAATCGCCATCAAGACCGAGGCGCCTGCACCAAGTTGATCCTTGATAGATAAAAATGCTGCGGTATTGGCTTGCCGAGTAAAGACGAAGAATGCAGCTAGAAATGCGATTGGAAAGGCAATAATTGAGAAATAAATTGGATGATCAAAATTTAATCCAAGAATAAGTCCGATGCTCATGACTACGACGAAGGAAAGAATCATCCACAAAAATGCAATTGGCTGGTGCTTGCGAACTAGCGCGAAGGCATCTTTTAGGACCTTCATCTGTCCTTGCTTTTCGCCTTTAACTTTTTCAGCCTTAGCTTTTCTCTTAAATAGAGCCATTACGCCTTCTCCTCATTCTTTGCTTTCTCTCTTTCTTGTTTAAGCAAATGCTCAGCCCATTCTATTTCAACTTGCTCAGGGGTTGGCGCGGTTCCACCCAAACGAGCAGGCGCCCATCGCTGTCCAACATGTGAATCTGGATACGAATCTTGCACTTGAGTTAAAAGGTCCTTCATCTGCTGGCGTAAATTCGCTTCAGCTTCATCTACATCCTGCCCTTTTTTAACTATAAAAGGTTGGCCAAATGCGACAGTGATGGGGAACTTATTCCGCTTCCAATTTGGCTTTACTTTCTTTGTGAAAATTCGCTGGCTGCCCCAGACAATTGTTGGAATTATCGGAGTATCTGATCCCATAGCCAATCGAACCGCACCGGTTTTCATCTCTTTAATTTCAAAACTCCGGCTAATTGTTGCCTCCGGAAAGATCCCAACTATTTCACCTGCTCGCAAATACCGCAGGGCCGCGACAAAAGAACTAGAGCCGCTAGATCGATCAACGGAAATGTGGTGCATGCCGCGCATGAGAGGGCCAGCAATTTTGTGATCAAAGATCTCTTTCTTTGCCATGAAGCGGACATATCGCTTGCGTGGCAGAACTCCAGTTCCAGTAAGAGCGAAGTCCAAATATCCGATGTGGTTGATGGCGAGAACTGCGCCACCTGTTGCGGGAATGTTCTCAATGCCTTTGAAAACAAATCTCAATCCCAAGTATTTCCAGAGCGTTTTTATTGCTACAACAACTGGGGGGTAGACGAAATCACGCATTAGATATTTGCTCGTTTTTCTTGCGCTTGCTTATACAACCTGCCTGCGCGATAACTTGATCGAACAAGTGGGCCGCTCATTACACCAGCAAATCCAATGTCATTTGCCTCAGCGCTAAGTTCAACAAACTCATTTGGTTTGACCCAGCGCTCGACTGGATGGTGCTTAGGTGTTGGTCGCAAATATTGGGTGATCGTAATTAAGTCACAACCGGCAGCATGAAGGTCTACCAGGGCTTGGGTTACTTCTTCGCGGGTTTCTCCCATACCAAGAATTAGATTCGATTTGGTAATTAAACCAAAAGCTCGCGCTTGCGAAATCACATCGAGCGAACGCTCGTATCTAAATGCCGGGCGAATTCTCTTAAAAATTCGGGGGACGGTCTCAAGGTTGTGTGCAAAAACTTCGGGACGAGTTTCAAAGACTTCATTCAATAAATCTGATTTACCACTGAAATCTGGAGCCAACATCTCGACACCAGTTCCTGGATTTAGTTCATGAACTTTGCGAATTGTTTCGGCATACAACCAGGCGCCCTCATCCTCTAAATCGTCGCGAGTAACACCAGTGATAGTTGCATATTTAAGTTGCATGGTCTGAACAGATTCAGCAACCCGGCGAGGCTCATCTCGATCTAGGGGATCAGGTTTTCCGGTATCGATATTGCAGAAGTCGCAACGGCGTGTGCACTTCTCGCCACCGATTAAGAAAGTTGCCTCGCGATCTTCCCAACATTCAAAAATATTAGGACAGGCTGCTTCTTGGCAGACTGTGTGTAGGCCTTCCTTTGCAACCAACGAACGAAGCGCGGTGTATTCCGGCCCCATGATTGCGCGGGTCTTAATCCATTCAGGTTTGCGTTCAATTGGAACCGCGGCATTACGAGCTTCAATTCGAAGTAATGGCCGACCTTCGGGTGCAAGCGTCATTCTGAAATCCGTTCTAGTGCACTCAATAAATGACGTTCAAGGACAGGTAGAACTTCCTCAATCGAAATATCTTTGCCAAGCTCTTTTGCGAGTGAAGTAACGCCAGTATCGGTGAATCCGCATGGCGAAATGTGATCATAGGCAGTGAGATCAGGATTTATATTCAAGCCAAACCCATGCATGGTTACGCCCTTTGCCACTCGAATTCCAATTGCAGCTATCTTTCGATCAGATTTTGAATCTCGAATCCAGACCCCGCTCCGTTCACAATATCTCTCAGTTTTCAAATCAAATTCTGCGCAGACATCGATGAGTGCGTTCTCAATTTCGCGAACGAAACCGACTACATCATTTCGATTTCGCAATTTAACAATTGGATAACCAACAATTTGGCCTTCGCCATGCCAGGTGATTTTTCCGCCGCGGTCAACATCAATAACAGGTGTTCCGTCAATTGGGCGCTCATCGATTTGGGTACGTCGGCCTGCGGTGTAAACCGAAGGATGCTCAACCAAAATCAATGTATTTGGAATTCGGCCTTCAATAACTCCGGCTTGAATTTCACGTTGGTATTCCCAGGCTTTTTTATAGTCGACAAGTCCTAAGTGTTCTACCGATATCTGGCCAGAATTCACTTCAAGGCTTGAAGTCTTCGCATACATAGGTCTGAGCCTAAGGTAACCTACGGTTCTTAACCAATTATTAGGGCTTGAAATCGGAAGGCTAGGCATGTTCTCAGACGCTAAATCAAAAACCTCAAAAATTAAGGGTCGTAAACCACTCTGGCTGGCCATCGTTGTAGTCATTGCATGGATGTCAATCTCAAGTTTCACCGGGCCGCTATTTGGCAAACTTTCGACTGTTCAAGAGAACAACAATTCATCTTTCCTGCCTGAAGATTCGGTAGCCACAAGAGCAGCAAATGCAATCACAAAATTTTCAGATAGCGCGAATGATCAGATTCCAGCCTTAGTTCTCTTTACTGGTGAAGTTACTCCAGAAAAAATTGTATCGACTCAGGCGTTTGCACAGACTCTTGGTTCTAAGCCAATAGTTCACAGTGATGGCGAACTTTTGAAGGATACTGAAGGTAATGACGTTTCAATCCCAATCTCAGATTACTTTATCGACGGCGCCCCAATATCTGCCTTTCCTTCAGAAGATGGCGAAGCGATTCTTGCCAACTTTCCGATCAGCGTCCAGATTGCTACTGAATTTCTACCAGGCAGCGAAGAGCCAGCCCTTCCTGGAATAGTCGAAGCGATACGTTACTATGCAAACGAATTTGCTGATAGCAATAGTTTCGTGACACATACAACTGGATTTGCCGGAATTTTGGCCGATCTTTTTGGTGCATTCGGCAGCATTGACTCAACGCTTTTGACTACTACCGCAACTGTAGTTGCAATTATTTTGATTGTTGTTTACAGATCCCCAATCCTTTGGATCCTGCCTTTGCTATCAGCGGGAATAGCGCTCACTCTTGCCGGTGGCGTTGTCTATCTATTAGCCAAGAATGATGTAATTACACTCGATGGACAATCGCAAGGAATTCTCTCAGTTCTGGTTCTGGGCGCCGCGACGGATTATGCGCTGCTCTTGATTGCCCGTTACCGAGAAGAACTTCATCTTCACGAATCCAGATTCGATGCGATGAAAGTTGCTTGGCGTGGAGTAGTTGAACCAATCCTTGCCTCCGGAACAACTGTTGTTATAGGCCTAATGGTTCTGCTCCTTAGTCAATTAAATAACAATCGAGGGCTTGGACCAGTAGGCGCAATTGGAATTATTTGTTCAATGATTACGATTTTGACACTACTGCCAGCGCTATTGGTTATTTTTGGCCGCTGGATATTTTGGCCAAAAATTGCACGCTTCGGCGAGGCTGACGAGAAATTAACCGGAGCTTGGGCCAAAGTTGGAATAGCTACTGAGCGCAAGCCTCGTAGATATTGGATCGGTACGACCGCGCTGCTCATAGTTTTAGCTGGTTTCTCAACAACGCTAAATGCAACAGGTCTTTCAACGATTGATTCATTTACTAAGCGCACTGATTCGGTAGTTGGTCAAGAAGAATTACTTAAGCATTTCCCTGGCGGACAAGGCCAGCCAACACAAGTTGTTGTGAAAGAGTCAGTGGCACCAGGTGCGCTTGCAAAGTTGAAATCAAATCCAGGGGTTGACTCTGTTGAGGCCATGTTTATGGGTTTTGCGGTGCCCGGACAACCGCTTCCTCCAGCAAAAGTAGTCGATGGAAATATGCTGCTGAATGTAACTTTGAAATATGCACCTGATTCCGAAGAGGCCATTGCAATGATTCCAAGGCTTCGCGCGGATATGGAGAGCGTGGATCCAGCGATTCTGGTGGGCGGATCTACATCTGTTAGTTATGACATCAATCAAGCTTCAAAGCATGATCGAAATCTGATAATCCCAATCGTTCTATTCCTGATTGCAATAATTCTCGGGCTGCTGCTACGTTCTATTTATGCCGCTGTTCTGTTGTTGGGCACAGTAGTCGTGTCATTCTTTGCAACGCTGGGCGCATGCGCAATTGTCTTCAACCATATCTTTGGTTTTGCTGGATCAGACCCGGCATTCCCATTATTCGCATTCATCTTCTTGGTCGCGCTGGGAATCGACTACAACATCTTCTTGATGACTCGCGTCCGTGAAGAATCAATTAAGTTGGGAACCCGAGCAGGAATGACGAAGGCCCTAACAGTCACTGGTGGTGTGATTACATCGGCAGGAATTGTTCTGGCAGCAACATTCGCAGTTCTTGGAGTTTTGCCACTTGTCTTCCTTGCCCAATTAGGTTTCGCAGTTGCCTTTGGAGTTCTGCTCGATACCATGATTGTTCGCTCGATTTTGGTTCCAGCACTGGTGCACGAAATTGGGCCAAAAGTTTGGTGGCCTTCCAAGTTACAGCATCAAGGTAAGTGAGTAAATCAGTTGTAGTAGTTGGCGCAGGTTTAGCTGGACTGACCTGCGCGATCTACCTGCAACGCCGAGGCGCAAGCGTCACGGTTCTCGAAAGTAGTGATCGCGTAGGGGGAAGAGTAAAGACAGATTCGGTTAATGGCTTTCTATTCGATCATGGCTTTCAGGTCATAAATCCAAACTATTCCGAAATCAAAAGGCTTAATGCGCTCTCGGAATTGGAGTTCTGCGAAGTTTTTAACAATCTTCGGATTTTCGAGGAATCTGGTGAAGTCGAAATTGGCTTAAGTCACCTGGTGAAAACTCTGAGCATTGGAAGTTTTGGCGAGAAAATTGAATTTGGTAAATTTTTAGTTAGCAATTCTAGAGATAAAAAACTAGGAGATTCCAGACAAAAGTTTAAAGGGCTATATGAGACTGCGCTATCACCGTTTTTGCGTGGTGTATTTCTTACTAACCCTGATCTGATCCGCGCTGATATCGCCAGAGAGATTATTCGCTCATTTATTTTTGGGCGGCCTGGAGTCCCGCAATTTGGTGTTGGAGAATTCAGCAAAAATCTTGCGGCTGAAGTCTCAGACATTAGATTCAATTCACAAGTCGATGAGATTAAGCAGGGGAGTGTTCAAGGTAATTTTGGGAGAATCGATTGTGACGAAATAGTGGTTGCCACAGATCTAACAACGGCGGCACAGATGCTTGATCTTGGCGAGATTCCAAAGACTTTGAGTTCAACGACTTGGTATCACGCAACCAACGAAGATTTAATAAACGATAATTATTTGGTGCTAGATTCGAAGAGTCCACTTGTTAATTCTTTGGTTATTTCTAAGGTATCCAGAAGCTATGCGCCAGTTGGTGTGAATCTGATTTCTAGCACCACTATTGCGCCGATATCCGAGAGCGAAGTCCGAAAAGAGTTATCGAGATTCTGGAAATGCGATACCCGAAATTGGGATTTAGCTGCCCGATATGAAATAAAACAATCCTTGCCATTTAGAACCGATTTAGATCAATTGAATCGCGCTCCGAAAACTAATGGTGGAATATATGTCGCTGGCGACCACAGAAGCGTGCCTTCACAAAATGGCGCTATGAAATCTGGGCGCCAAGCTGCACTAGCAATTATTTAGTGAGGAACTACAAGAGTTTCTAGAGCGCTTGTTAAGTGTGGATAATCAAAGACAAAATTATCGTCTAACAAAGCTTGTGGAAGAATTTTCTTTGAGCCCAAAATCTCAGATGAAAATCCACCGAGCGCAAGTTTCAGTGCAAAACTTGGTGCTGGAAAGAGAGCTGGTCTATGCATTGCTCGGGCAAGTGCGGCGGTAAATTCTTGATTTGTAGATGGATTAGGTGCAGTTAAATTCACTGGTCCAGAAATCTTTGATTCCATCAAATGGCAAATAGCCCGAACTTGATCGTGCAAGGTAATCCAAGACCACCACTGCTTTCCATTTCCAAGTTTTCCGCCAAGACCGAAACGGAAGAGTGGAATCATTCTTCCAAGTGCGCCACCAGTCGGATCCAGAACTAAACCAGTTCTGATCTTTACTGTGCGAACATCACCGGCAAGATCGGCAGCAGCTTCCCATTCTCGGCAGACCGCAGACAGAAAATCATCGCCGCCACGATCAGATTCAGTTACTGCGCGGTTTCCAGTTTCGCCATACCAACCAATCGCACTTCCTGAGATGAAAACCGAAGGCTTCACCGTTGCAACTGCATTTGCTATTGCAGTTGTTCCAAGTAAGCGAGAGTTCAAGATTGTTGATTTATATTTCTTAGTCCAACGCTTATCGCCGACTCCTGCTCCAGCCAAATGGATTACTGCATCAACACCTTCGAGCGCACTTAAATCAACGGTTCCGGCCTTTGGATCCCAACTTATTTCATCGCGAGCAATTGCAGGGCGACGAACAAGTCTTTGGACCGTATGTCCTTCGCTGCGGAGATGACCAACTAACGCGGTTCCGATTAATCCGGATGCGCCAGTAACCGCTACGCGTTGTGGCGGAAGGCGAGTGGCCATACTTAGGAGAGACCCAAATCAGATTCGAAACGACCGCCTTCTAGGCGATCCTTTAGCGTAACCAAGAATCTTGCAGCATCTGCACCATCAACAATACGGTGATCATATGAAAGACCGAGATAAACCATTGAGCGAACTGCAATAGTTTCTCCGCCATCAGTACCCTTCATGACCATAGGGCGTTTAACAACAGCACCTAAGCCAAGAATTGCTACCTGAGGTTGATTAATAATTGGCGTATCAAAGAGTGCTCCGCGACTTCCAGTATTTGTAATCGTGAAAGTTCCGCCACCAAGTTCATCAGGTGAAATCTTGTTATCGCGAGTTCTCGCCGCTACATCTGTAATCTTTCGAGCAACGCCACCCATATTTAAATCACCGGCATCGCGGATCACTGGAACAAGTAGACCGCGTTCGGTATCAACTGCAATTCCAAGGTGTTCAGCGTTGTGATAAGTAATTTGGTCGCCATTTACTGAAGCATTTAATACTGGATGCTGCTTAAGTGCTTCACAAACTGCAACTGCAAAGAATGGTAAGAATGAGAGCTTTGTGCCTTCACGAGCTTCGAAAGACGCCTTTGCGCGATCGCGCAGACGAGCAATCGCAGTTACATCTACTTCGACAACGGTGGTTAATTGCGCACTTACATGAAGTGATTCGAGCATGCGTTCTGCAATAACTTTGCGAAGTCGGGACATCGTCACTGTTGTTCCACGCAATGGTGAAACCGCAACTGGGGCAGCGCTGGATTGTGAAACTGGCGCAGCAGCAACAGGTGCACCTTGGGATGTAGCGGCTGCTCTAGGAGCTGCAGCAAGAACATCTTCCTTGCGGATTCGGCCACCAATACCGGTGCCCTTAACTTTCGATAAATCAACGTTATTTTCTGAAGCAAACTTACGCACGATAGGTGTCACGTATGCATCATCGTTTAAAACTTGAGATACAACTGGCGCTGCAACGACTGGTGCTACGGGTGCTGCCGCAATTGGTGCAGGTGGTGGAGTAACAGGGGCGGCTGCAACAACTGGAGCAACTGGCGCAGGAGGAGGTGTCGCAACTGCAGCACCAGATCCACCAATTACTGCAAGTCGCGCACCGACTGGAACTGTTGAATCAACAGCAACATCAATTGAAACAAGTGTTCCGGATGCTGGAGAAGGAATTTCGGTATCAACTTTGTCGGTAGAGACTTCTAATAGTGCTTCATCAACAGTTACTTGATCGCCAACGTTTTTAAGCCAACGTGTGACAGTTCCCTCAGTTACTGATTCGCCAAGTGCTGGCATCGTCACAATAGTTCCGGTTGATGATGGAACTGCGACTGGAGCGGCTGGAGCAGGAGTCATGGTAGCGGCAGCAACTGGCGCGGCCGGTGCTGGCGGCGGAGTAACCGCAGCGGCAGCAACTGGAGCAGCTGGTGCTGGGGTAGTGGCACCCGAAGCGCCATCGGCAATAACTGCAAGTTCGGCGCCGACTGCAACAGTTGAATCGACAGCAACAACAATTTTCTGCAAAATTCCGGCAACTGGAGAAGGAATTTCAGTATCAACTTTGTCGGTAGAAACTTCTAGGAGTGGCTCATCAACAGCCACCATGTCGCCTTCGTTTTTCAACCAACGCGTAACAGTTCCTTCAGTTACCGATTCGCCAAGTGCTGGCATCGTTACAGAAAAGGTCATTTTATTTTCTCCCGTTACCCGTGTGCATGTAGTGGTTTACCAGCAAGTGCTAAGTGTGCTTCGCCAACAGCTTCGGAAAGCGTTGGGTGAGCATGAATCAAAGCAGCAACATCAGAAGCTTCTGCCTCCCAGTTGCATATTAATTGTGCTTCGGCCAAAAGTTCGCCAACTCGGGCGCCAACCATATGAATTCCAAGAACTGGGCCATTTTTTGCTGCAACCAACTTAATAGCGCCAGCGGTCTTTAGGATTTGAGCTTTACCATTTCCGGCTAAGTCGTAATTCAATTCAACGACATCATGTCCGCGCTCTTTGGCCTGCGCAGTAGTAAGGCCAACAGATGCAACTTCTGGCTCAGAATAAGTAACACGAGGAACCCCGTCGTAATTAATCGGGCGCGGATTCAAGCCACCGATTTCTTCAGCAACCAAAATACCTTCACCAAATCCAACGTGTGCCAATTGAAGCGTGGGGATTAAGTCACCGACTGCCCAAATACCTGGAACATTCGTGCGGCACTTGTCATCAACCAATACATATCCGCGATCCATAGTTAAACCAGCTTCTTCATAACCTAGGTTTGCAGAAACTGGACCTCGACCGACTGCAACAAGTAGAACTTCGGCAGTAAAGGTCTTTCCATCCTCAAGAGTTACGGTCACTCCCTTGGCATCTTTGCTCGCAGACTTAAAGCGAGTTCCAAGTTCAAAATTAATTCCACGTTTTCTAAACGCGCGCTCTAGACCCTTGCTTGAAGATTCATCCTCAAGAGCAATCAAGTGGGGTAGGCCTTCAATGATTGTTACTTCAGAACCAAAGGATTTCCAGACAGATGCAAATTCGCAACCAATAACTCCACCACCAAGAACAATTACGCTCTTTGGGACGCGGTCCATAGCAATCGCTTGCTCACTGGTAATTATTTGGGTGCCATCAATATCCAGACCAGGAAGCGTCTTTGGGTAGGAACCAGTAGCTAGAACGATGTTCTTGCCAGTGTATTTAACGCCATTTACTTCAACTTCGTTCTTAGAAACTAAACGACCGTGGCCTTCAATGTAAGTAACGTTTCGAGACTTAACTAAACCTTGTAGACCCTTGTGAAGTTTTGAGACAACGCCATCTTTGTAAGCATTTACTGCCAACATATCGATGCCGATGAACTGGGTATTTACCCCGAAATCAGCGGAGTGGCGCGAGCTATCGGCAACCTCGCCGGCATGAAGTAGCGCCTTAGTTGGTATGCAACCGCGATGTAAACATGTGCCGCCGAGCTTGTTCTCCTCGATCAAAGCAACCGACAAACCAAGTTGAGATGAACGTAGGGCGCAGGCGTATCCGCCGCTGCCTCCACCAAGAATCACTACATCAAATTGCGACACAGAGCACCTTTCGCTTGTAACCGATGAAACTTAAGCCCAATCTTGCCACGAATTCCACCAGAGCCTAATTCGAGGTTGATTGAGGATTTACTCTGAACGCGGCGCTTGTGATGAAGCCGACTCGACCAAGGTTACAAGGGATCGGAGGGCGATTCCGGTGCCACCAACTGGCGTATATCCATGTGGAGTGGGCTCGTTATATGCAGGCCCTGCAATATCTAAATGAAGCCACGAAATATCAGGCTCAATAAATTCCTTCAAGAAGAGACCAGCGACCAACATCCCGCCCATTCGGTCACCAATGTTTGCAAGATCTGCGACAGGTGAATCAAGTGATGCACGGAGTTCTTCGGGAAGTGGCATTGGCCAGAAGGCTTCACCAGCTTTCTCAGATGCTTCTAAAAATTGTTGAGAAAATTCCACATCATTTGTCATGACCGCACTAATTCGAGTTCCCAGGGCAACAACTTGCGCGCCGGTAAGAGTTGCAACATCGATGATGCCATCTAGCCCGCCAGCTTTCTTAGCAACTTCCTGTGCTCTAACAATTGCGTCAGCTAAAACTAATCGACCTTCAGCATCTGGATTTAAAACTTCGACGGTTTTTCCACCATAAATACTTATGATGTCACTCGGCCTAGTTGCATTTTCACTGACCATGTTCTCAGCTAATGGCGCCCAGGCATCAATTGCAACGGATAACTTCAATTCAGCTATTGCAAAGATCGCACCAATAACTGCAGCCGCACCACTCATGTCGCTCTTCATTGCTTCCATACCATTCGCAGGCTTCAGCGCCAGACCACCAGTATCGAAAGTTATGCCCTTGCCAACAAATGCGTATCGCGCTCTTGCTTTGCCCGGCGTGTAAGAAATATGAAGGAGGCGTGGGGGATTCGCAGAACCTTGACCTACTCCAATGATTCCACCGTAACCCTGATTCTTAAGTGTTGCTTCATTCAGAATTTCAACCTTTAACCCAAGCGGCGTGGCTAACTTTTTCATACGAGTGCAGAAAGAATCCGGCGTTAAGTGACTTGGGGGAGTATTAATCAGATCGCGAACCATTGCAGTATTGCGTGCAATTATTTCAGCCCGGACTAAGAATCGTTTTGCAGCAGCATCCGATGTTGATTTTGTGGCAATAACAATTTGCTCGAGAGGCTCTTTAAAATCTGATTTGGTGCTCGATCTAAATTCATTGAAAGCATACGCACCAAGAGCAGCGCCTTCGGCAACTGCAGAGATCTGGGCGAGGGTAGATGCGGGTAGCGCAAAAGTTGCAGTGCTCTGGCCAGCTAATTCACGGGCGGCAGAACCAGCGGCTCTACGCAGATTTTCCGGTTCATAGCTCTTTGAAGTTTCGCCCAAACCCGTAAAGTAAATAGTTTGAGGCTTGCTATAGGGAACTTTTATAATTTCATCACTTTTTCCAGTAGCGCCAAGATTTTTGAGAATTTCAATTAAGGCTTTCTCATTTACAGTGACAGCTCCGGATTCAATCTTTAACTTGCCATCTTTTGCGGATAGCCCAATAACTGCGTATGGAGTTGCCAGAGTAGAAGCTAACTTCAACGCTCTCATAATTCTCCTATTTATGTCCTGATGAACTTCAATTCAAGTTAGTCGAACTATAAATCAACTTCCTTGGATTGCCTAAGTTTAAGATAAGTTTGCCCCATGAAATCACCGTTATATGAGTGGCATGGTGCCATGGATGCAAAGTTGGCAGACTTTGGTGGTTGGGATATGCCAATTGAATATCCCAAGGGGATTGCAGGGTTTAGTGGCGGCACACTTGCTGAACATGCATCAGTTCGGGAGCGCGTTGGAGTATTTGATGTCTCACACTTAGGGAAAATAAGCGTCAAGGGTCAAGGCGCAAAAGATTTTGTAAATTCAATGGTCACCAATGATCTAAATCGCATAACTTCTGGGCAAGCGCAATACAACCTTTTTTGCAATGACGCAGGTGGCGTGATTGATGATTTGATTGTTTATCAATTTGCACCCGATGATATTTTCATAATTCCAAATGCATCAAATTGTTCGCAGGTGGCAGCAGATCTAAGCGCTGTTGCACCAAGTGGTATCACGGTTAAAAACATCCATCAGGAATATGCAGTTCTGGCCTTGCAGGGTCCAAATAGCTCAAAAGTTTTAGCTGATATTGGAATCAATCTGGATTTGGAATACATGTCATTTGGAAAGATAACTTTGCCCGGCAGTGAAGACCTTGGCGAGATAATAATTTGCCGAACTGGTTATAGCGGAGAATTAGGTTATGAACTGTTACCCAAATGGGAGAGTGCTACCCAAGTGTGGGAAGTTCTGGTTGAAAAAATAGCGAAATACGATGGTCGAGTTTGCGGGTTAGGCGCGCGAGATACCTTGCGAACTGAGATGGGATATCCGCTTCATGGACATGAGCTTTCACTTGAAATTACTCCAGTGCAAGCAAGTGCCAGTTGGGCGGTTGTTTTTGCAAAGAATGAATTTCGTGGAAAGGCGGCGTTGGAAATTGAGAAAAGCAAAGGACCAACAAGAGTTCTTAGGGCGCTTAAATCTAATGATCGGGGCATACCGAGATCGGGCATGACGGTATTAGATTCTTTGGGCAGTGAAATAGGTGAAGTAACTAGCGGAACTTTCTCGCCAACCCTAAAGGTCGGCATAGCGCTTGCCTTGTTGAGTCCAGAATTTAAAGTTGGTGACCAAGTTCAAATAGATATTCGCGGCCGGTTAAGTAGCGCGTCAATCGTTCGCGCACCATTCGTTGAACCACGGGTCCGCTAACTAGTTAAATCTTTATTCGCAACAATGACTGGGCGCCCAGAATCCAAGGTGTAGACATTGATTCGATTTTCAAAGGCGCTCTTTAGCTCTGGTGAATGAATTACAAAATCCGAAGTTCCATTTAGAAGAACTTTTCCTTCCTGCATGACCACGATTTTTTCGGCATACATAGCTGCAAGCGTTATGTCGTGCATAGTAGAAATAATTGTCACACCGCGTTCTTTGAGAATTTCGATGTTATTCAAGACTGAAATTTGATGGTGTAGGTCCAGAGCGCTGGTCGGCTCATCAAGCAAAATCAGTGTTGGCTCTTGGACGAGCGCACGCGCGATTAGCGCACGTTGCATCTCGCCACCAGAGAGCAGTGACACATGTTGGCTCTGCATCCCAAAGAGACCAGTCAGTTTAAGAATGTCCACAACCATCTTGCGGCTATGACTGCTCTCGTTGCCCCAACCGTCACGTTTCGACCGACCCATCATTACATATTCACCCACGCCCATACCGATTGGGATTTGTGGATGTTGCGGAACAAAAGCGACATTGCGATCATGATTCCTAAACACTTCAACGCCGTTATCAGTAATCGAACCGGAATATGGGAGAGAGCCCAGAAGTGATTTAAGGAGTGTGGTCTTTCCGGCACCATTAGGACCAACTAGGCAAGTCCACTTTCCATCTTCAATTTCAATGTTTATATCGGAGAGGATGCTGCGCTGACCAATCCGAACACTTAAATCTGAAATATTAATCACTGCGCTACCAACCTTTTCTTTCGTAGAACAAATAGGAAGAACGGTGCTCCGACAAAGGCTGTGATTACGCCAATCGGAAGTTCAGCTGGTGAGAGAAGTGTTCTTGCCCCGAGATCTGCGAGCACAAGGAAGCTGGCTCCCACTAACGCGATAGTAAGCAGGCCCCGATTTGTGACGCGATGAGTTAAACCTCGGACTAGATGTGGAACGACGATTCCCACAAAGCCAATCAATCCACTGGCCGAAACTGCTGTAGCGGTCGCTAGGGTCGCAGCCACAACTGCAATTACGCGCAACTTATTCGGGTTTATTCCAAGCGAGTATGCCTCTTCATCGGTAAGCATCAGGCCATCTAACTGTTTGGAAACTGTAAATAAAATAATAAGTGCAATAAAAATATAAATCGATGACCAAGTAACTACTTGCCAATTGGCAACTGTAAGTTCACCAAGTATCCATGAGTAAACAGGTCTGAGCGAGGCACTATTTCGCTGCTGCAGATAAGTTTGAACCGCCGTTGCAAAAGAGCCAACTGCGATACCTGAAAGAAGGAGTGAGTTTGGTTCGGCGAAGAATTTGCCGGATATAAAGAAGCTGACTAAAACCGCAGATATGGCTCCGAAGAATGCAAACACTGGAAGCAAACTACGAAGATCGGCGCCTGCGCTTGTCAATGCAATAGTTGCACCAAGCCCAGCACCTGCCGCCGCACCAAGTAGATATGGATCTGCAAGTGGATTTCGGAAAACTGTTTGATACACAGCGCCACTTGTAGCAAGTGCAGCTCCAACAACTGCGGCAAGAAGGGCTCTTGGTAAACGTAGATCAATTAGCAGAGTGCGATCTTGGCCAGTTAGTCCGCCAGGCAATCCCAGCAGAGTTCGAATAATCTCTTGAAAGCTCAAGGAAACTGGCCCAAAACTTATTGCAAGAATTCCAACGAACAAGAGCAGGGCGGCAGCGAAAGCGGTTATCTTCCAATTCCAAATTGGAGCCAAACCGCTATCTTCGCCCTTGCTCTTGTTCTTAATCATTTGATGAGCTACTTAACCTTCACAATTGCATCTGCGATGAATTGATAGAAATCAACAAGCCTTGGACCCCAACGAGATGGAATATCTTCCGGCAGTGAAACCACGTTCTGTTTTTTCACTGCTGAAATTCCACTCCAGCCAGGTCGCTTAGTTAACGTGGCAAGTGATTCACCATATTGCGCATCTGCAAGAAATACTATTTTTGGGTTTGATTTGATTACATATTCAGATTGCAACTGCGGATAACCAGCAGAATCTACTGATGCAGCGGGGTCTGCGATATTAATCAGTTTGAAGTCTCTGTATACCTTGCCAATGAATGTATCTGACGTCGCGGTATATAGGGTGTTATCTAATTCGTGAAAGAAAGAGATCTTCTTGGAAGTTCTTCCACTCTTAACTGCCGCAGCAATTTTTCTCTTCATATCTGACACGATGCTCTGAGCACCAGAGATTTTTCCGGTAGCTCTGCCCAGTGCAGTGATCTCACGATAGGCCTCACGTAGTGTTTTTGGCGCCCGTTCTAGGAATACCTTTATCTTTAATTGCTCAAGTGCTGCCTTAACTTCTAAAGCTTTTGTGGCATCCGCATTCAGGATGATCAAATCTGGTTTGTAGTTTAAGAGCGCCTCAACATTTGGATTAAAGGCTGAGAGTTTTGTCATCGGAGCTTCACTTGGATAGTTTGAGAGATCGTCCACCGCGATGACTTGCTCCCCAGAACCAATTGCGTAAAGAATTTCAGTGGCGCTAGGTGAAAGTGAGATAATTCGCTTCGGGATATTTGGTGCTGCTTGTGATGGATTAATTGCTATGGATAAGAGCGCCATTGTGGCTATGGCCAATTTGGCTAAAAACTTTCTGTTTTGAAACATAAAAAATCTCCCTCAAGATTTTGAGGGAGGAAGCTTGGGCAAAGTAGAAAATAAATTCTCTAGAAGCCCGACCTTCCTCCGAGGTCGGATACATCAATAATGTGTCAGGCGACCTGGCTCGGATTTGGACTTAAATTGCTTTAAATCAAATCTCTACAGTTGCGGGACAGCGCCGGATTTTCACCGGACTTCGCTAAACGCATTACTACTGGTCAAGCACGAGGCTTTTCTCAGCGCCGCAAAATTAGCACTACTTCAGGACTTTATGCCAGAACAGCAGTAAATCGAATTGGCGAGTCCGATGGGAATCATTTGCCCGGCGCCAAAGGCGAATAATTCGCTCACCAGAGACTAGGCTTTTAATTATGGAATATCGTCGCCTTGGCTCGTCAGGTATGTATGTCTCCGAAATCTCATATGGCAATTGGATTACTCATGGCTCGCAAGTCGAGCAAGATGCAGCCATCAAATGCGTTCACGCTGCGCTGGATGCTGGAATAACAACTTTCGATACCGCTGATGTTTATGCTGGAACCAAGGCCGAAAGCGTTCTCGGAAAAGCGCTTAAAGGTGTTAAACGTGAGAGCTATGAATTATTCACAAAAGTTTATTGGCCAACCGGGCCAGGTAAGAACGATCGCGGTCTTTCCCGCAAACACATTATGGAATCAGTGAATGCATCATTAAAGCGTCTCAATACCGATCACATCGATCTTTATCAGATGCACCGCTTTGATTATGAAACTCCATTAGAAGAATCGTTACGTGCATTCGACGATCTAATCCGCCAAGGGAAAGTTAATTACATTGGCTTCTCGGAATGGACCTCATCTCAGATAAATCAAGCGCTAAAGATTCAGAAAACCAGTAACTTTGATCGCTTTGTTTCTAGCCAACCTCAATATTCGATGCTCTGGCGAGTAATTGAATCGAAAGTCGTTCCACTTTGCATCGAAGAGGGGATTGGCCAGATAGTTTGGTCACCGGTAGCTCAAGGAGTTTTAACTGGCAAGTATCTGCCAGGCAAGAAGCCACCAACCGGTTCACGAGCCACTGATAAGAAGAGCGGCGCCGAAATGATTTCTCGTTGGATGCGCGATGAAGTTCTCGAAGCAGTCGTGAAATTAAAGCCAATCGCACAAGGCCTAGATTTAACAATGTCACAACTCGCCCTTGCCTGGGCGCTGGCCAATCCAAATGTTTCATCAGTGATTATGGGTGCTTCTAGACCAGGACAAGTAAAAGAGAACGTTAAAGCTTCTGGAGTAAAGCTCTCACCTCAGACTCTTGCTGAAATAGATAAGGCCCTCGGTTCGATTCCGGAAACTAATCCAGAACGAACAGAGAGCCCAAATCCGAGAGCTTAGTTAAAAGCGATCACCAAGTTTTTTCTGTGGTGCTGGTGCTCGCAATTTGCGCATCTGAGTAGAGCGTAGCCAGCCATACATACCGATGCCTTTAGTTGATTCGCCAGGAAATTTTTCGGCGACAAGTATCTTGATTTTTTTGCTAACGAAATATCCATAGATAACTGAATAGAGCATTGCGCCATACATTACGAAAATAGCGAGCGTTCTAATTTCTTGAGATGGAATTAGCGTAAGCGCTAAGACAAAAATCATGAGTGGTAAGAAATATTCACCAAGTGATCGTCGGGAATCTACATAGTCACGGACAAATCTCTTCACCGGTCCGCGGTCTCGAGCAGGCATTGCACTCTCGTCGCCACGCATATAGGCAGCGCGCGCTTCAGCTCGCGCAGCCTTAAGTGCTGAGCGGTTCTTTGAGCGATCAGCTTTAGTTACCGGAGCAGTAATTGAATTCACCTTTGTTGCAGCAACAGCATCTTTTCGTTTAGGCGTCGCCTTGCCTTTTTTATCTGGGCTCTTTGCAGGATTCTTATCGTCGGCTTTTGTCATGTCACTACGGTAGGGCGAGCATTCGCTCGAGCGCAACTTTTGCGTAAGTGGCGGTCTGCGAATCTACTGAGATTTGGTTAACCAAACGTCCAGCTACTAAGGACTCCATTACCCAAACCAGATGGGGTAGGTCGATCCGGTTCATGGTCGAGCAATAGCAGACGGTTTTATCCAAGAAATGGACTTCGCGATCCGAAAATCTATTTGCGAGTCGTTGGACCAGATTCAATTCGGTTCCTACCGCCCATTTGCTGCCTGGGGCGGAATTTTCTATGGTCTGAATAATCATCTCAGTGCTGCCAACAACATCGGCATTTGAAACTACTTCATGCTGGCATTCAGGGTGAACCAGAATTTGAACTCCAGGAACTCTCGCCCGCATCTGAGTTATATTCTCAAGTGAAAATCTTCCATGAACCGAGCAATGTCCGCGCCAGAGAATTACCCTTGCCGCGATAATTTGGTCATCACTAAGGCCACCATTTGGTTTCCAGGGATTCCAGAGAACACAATCTTCAAGTTTCAATCCTAGGTTTAACACTGCTGTATTGCGTCCCAGATGTTGGTCGGGGAGGAATAAGACTTTCTCGCCCTTCTCAAAAGCCCAGTTCAGTGCACGCATCGCATTTGAGGATGTGCAGACCGCGCCACCATTTTTTCCGGTAAAGGATTTAATCGCAGCCGATGAATTCATATATGTAATTGGAGTTGTCTTGCTTGCTACTCCAACTTTCTCCAGGGCTTTCCAGCAATCGTCAACTTGTTTAGCGGTTGCCATATCAGCCATCGAGCAACCCGCAGCTAAGTCGGGAAGGATAATTTTTTGATTTGGCGATGTAAGGATGTCGGCGCTTTCCGCCATAAAGTGCACGCCACAGAAGAAGATAAATTCGGCAGAGTCATTGGCTTGTGCGGCCTGAGCTAACTTGAATGAATCGCCAGTTATGTCGGCAAATTGGATTACTTCATCTCGCTGATAATGGTGGCCTAGCACCATCGCACGATTGCCAAGTGCGGCTCTTGCTGCCCGAGCTCGCTCTACTAATTGTGGGTCACTTGCTGTGGGCAGTTCGCCATCACAGGACACTCCACGTTCGCTCTTCGGATCGGCACCTTGGCCGAGCAAGAGCAATTCTGAAAGTCTTGATGAGCCCATAGGGACATTATGGAGTAGCCTTTACTCATTATCTAATTTAGATGGGGAGAACGATGAGCACAGAGACTTCACAAGAGGTAACAATTACCAATGCGCCAGCAACTGGAATTGGACTCACCGATGTAGCGGCCACAAAGGTTGCTGCGCTTCTAGCTCAAGAGGGTCGCGATGACCTAAGCCTGCGCGTTGCAGTGCAACCTGGTGGATGTTCCGGCCTGAAATACCAACTCTATTTTGATGATCGTTCATTAGATGGTGACACTGTTACTAAATTTGGTGGAGTAAGCGTTGTTACCGACAAGATGAGCACGCCTTATTTGATGGGCGCATCAATTGATTTTGTTGACACTATCGAAAAACAAGGATTCACAATTGACAATCCAAATGCCCAGGGTTCATGCGCCTGTGGCGACTCCTTTAACTAACTAAACAGTTACTTAAAAAAGCAATGAAGATCGCCTGCGCTGGTTCTGTTGGGCGCGATCATTTGATGACTTTTCCTGGAAAGTTCACTGACTCTTTGGTAGTTGGTTCACTCGATAAAGTCTCACTCTCTTTCCTAGTCGATGGTCTTGATATCAGACGCGGTGGAACCGCGGCGAATATTGCATTTGGAATCGGTGCGCTAGGTCTAAACCCATATCTCATTGCTGCAGTAGGAACTGATTGGTCGGATTACGATTCTTGGCTGACAAGGCATGGCGTTGATACCACTCACGTGAAAGTCTCTAAGGAACTGCTAACCGCCTCTTTTATGGTCACGACCGATAAAGAGTTAAATCAGATTGCATCCTTCTTTCCTGGTGCCATGAGTGAAGCTAGAGAGATTGAGTTAGCACCAATAGTTGAGAGAACTGGCAAATTTGATTTACTAATAATTTCACCCGATGATCCGGATGCGATGTTGAGCCACAGCCAGAGCGCACGAACAATGGGGATCCCATTCGCTGCCGACCCATCTCAACAATTGGCTCGAATGGATGGCGAAGAAATTAAGCAGTTAATCGAAGGCGCACAGTATTTATTTTTGAATGAATACGAACTCGCTTTAACTATTCAAAAAACTGGTTGGAGCGATGCCGAAATCTTTAGCAAAGTTGCGGTTCGTGTTATCACGCTTGGATCTGATGGGGCAAAAGTTGAAGAACATGGCAAAGAGCCAATATCTGTGGGAGTTCCAAAGGAGAAGGTAAAGATTGATCCGACTGGGGTTGGTGATTGTTTCCGTTCAGGTTTTATCGCCGGACTTGCATGGGGCCTTAGCCATGAACGATGTGCCCAAATAGGTTCGATGCTCGCCACTTTCTGTATTGAAATTAAAGGGACCCAGGAATATCGATTTACAAAAGATAAATTTATTACAAGATTTACCGAGGCCTATGGTCGAGTTGCTGCCGATGAAGTAAGCGCGAAGCTTGAGCCAAGATTATTTGGCTAACTTAGTTATCTGAAAAGTGTTTGCCTCGCTAGTTTCAACAGAATTTCCGGTCATCCGCGCCCATGCAATCAGGTCAGGTTGGGAGGCTGGATCATCGCTCAAGAGCGTTAACTTAAAACCAATTGACTCATCTGCCAGAGCTTTTGCAAGTTCAATAATTGGCAGCGGGCAGCGTTTTCCTAAGCAATCTAGAATCATTATTCGCTCCGCAATTCACTAATGGTATCGGCTAAAATATCTAAAAATGCATGGACCTCTTCAAAGGTAATTGCATGATGAATTGTGAGTCGAATATTCCCTTGAGTCAGCACGCCAAGTGCAGCCAGAACATGACTTGGTTGCATATTGACTGAGCTACATGCAGAGCCTGAATCCACGGGATAGCCCTTGTCCGCAAGCTTTGTCACCAGCTGTTCAGCATTTACATACAGGAATGAGGCGCTAATTAAATGGTCGGCGCCACCGGGTGCAAGATCTGAATCTGGAATATTGCTTGAAATGTAACTTCGAATCTCGCTATTTATTGCCGCAATTTTCGATGCCAGATTCTTCTCATCTGCAACCCAACTATCTATCGCAAGTGCGCTGGCAACAATTAAAGCAAGAGATGCCGGTCCGGGATTGACTCGGCCATCTAAATGAGGGAGTGGGTTGCTCCAGTTAGCGTTCTTTGAAACAGCAAATACTCCAAGCCCACTTGGTCCAGCCCATGAGGTCGAATCCCAGAGCGCGGTGCTCCAATTTGCGGGAAGTTTAATTCTGGTGCCGGAGGCAGTTGCATCGACAAATAAACCAGCCAACTGATCTGGCCCATCTGGTATTCCGGCTTGAATGATTCCGGTTTCGCGATTGCAAAGCTGCAGAGCCAGAACGTCACCATTGTTTAATTCTGAAAAATCTATCTGACCATTTGGGTCAACATCTAGCATCTTGGATGGATGGCCCGCGGCTACTGCAAAAACTTCCATCCGATCTATGTTGCTATAAACCAATCTTCTCTGGCCCGACATCAAGCCGTTGATTCCCAAGTGAAAACCTAGATTGGTTTCGCCCAAAAAATGGATTTCATCACTGCGCATTCCCAGATGGCTGGCAAAGGTTTCTCGGGCTTCATTTAAAAGAAGGGCAGCGCTCCTTGAATCGGCGCCAAGTTTTGATGGATCTGGCCAAGTTACCTCAAAAATATGGGGGAGTGCCATCCGAGCAGCATCATGGAGCCGGGATTGGGATTGGAAACTTGGGGTGATGGAAACCACGCATCGAACGCTACTCCCGCATGGTTAAAGAGGCGAATCCGAGGGATATTCTTATCCAATGAGTTTTAAACCCACCAAGAAATCTTTAGCCAGAGCCCTCTTCACGGGGATTTTAGTCGGGTCGATTTCCTTTCTGACATCTTGCTCAACAGGGAACATATCTGGCATGGGATTTCCTAAGGGTGTTTCAAGCGTCAATGACACAACAATTCCGCTTTGGCAGGGCGCTTGGATTGCAGCCGCTGTTGTTGGAGTCTTCACTGCGATCTTAATTATGTGGCCAGTGTTCCGACATCGCCGCAAGGGCGACGAAGTTCCTAAGCAGACTCAGTACAACGTGCCAGTCGAAGTTGCTTACACAGTTATTCCATTCATTATTGTTGCAGTCCTATTCTACTTCACCGCAGTTAAGCAATCTGAAATTGTAAAAGTTACACCGGATAGTCAAGCCAGTCATTTAATTGATGTGAATGCATTTCAATGGTCATGGCAGTTCACCTATCGTGATAATCCTGAGGCTCCGATAGTTACTGGAACTACGGCAGAGCCGCCTACCCTAGTACTTCCTCTAGGTGAGCGCGTTAAATTTAAAATAACCTCAACGGATGTTGTTCATGGTTTCTGGATTCCAGCCTTCATGATTCAGATCCAAAATCTTCCTGGAGTGACCAACAATATTGAGTTCAGCGCAAATAAACTCGGCACCTATCCGGGTTTCTGCAATATTTTGTGTGGACGTGCCCACTCTCAAATGCGCTTTAACGTGAAAGTTGTAACCCCAAGTGAATATCAAGAATATATATCGAGTTTGAAGGTGGCTTAATATGACTACATACGCAACCAGAACAGCAGTTGAAGGTGGTCCAGTTAAGAGAGAGCTCACTAAAGGTCAGCTTTTCGTAAAAATCATCACATCTACTGATCACAAGATGATTGGTTATCTATACCTATATACAACATTTGCCTGGTTCCTAATCGCTGGACTATTGGCGCTAATTTTGCGTGCCGAACTTGCACGCCCTGGTCTGCAATTTATTTCTAACGAGCAATACAACCAAGTATTCACTATGCACGGAACGATTATGTTGCTTATGTTTGCAACACCATTGTTCGTTGGTTTTGCGAATGTAATCATGCCGCTGCAAATTGGTGCAGCAGATGTCGCCTTCCCAAGAATGAATATGCTCTCGTATTGGCTCTTCCTCTTCGGAGGAATAATGGCTTTTGCCGGATTCTTAACACCAGGCGGAGCAGCGTCATTTGGCTGGACTGCTTATGCGCCACTTTCAAATGCACAGTATTCACCAGGCATCGGTGGGGATTTATGGATTGTTGGATTAGCAATTAGCGGTATTGGAACAATTCTTGGTGGCGTTAACTTCATTACAACTATTTTTACAATGCGCGCCCCTGGAATGACGATGTTCCGTATGTCAATCTTTACCTGGAACGTTCTTCTGACTTCAATTTTAGTTCTGCTCGCGTTCCCACCACTAGCAGCAGCATTTTTAGCTCTGGAATCTGACAGATTATTTGGCTCGCATATCTTTGATCCGGCTAACGGAGGAGCGATGCTCTGGCAGCATCTCTTCTGGTTCTTCGGGCACCCCGAGGTTTATATCTTGGCGCTTCCATTCTTCGGAATTGCCACTGAAATTCTTCCGGTATTTAGCCGCAAACCGATCTTCGGTTATAAAGGACTTATCGCAGCGACAATCGCAATCTCTGCGCTCTCAGTATCAGTTTGGGCGCACCACATGTTTGCTAGCGGGCAGGTTCTGCTTCCATTCTTCTCATTCATGACATTTCTAATCGGTGTTCCAACTGGCGTTAAGTTCTTTAACTGGATCGGAACGATGTGGCGCGGAAGCGTTTCATTCGAAACCCCGATGCTCTGGGTAATGGGCTTCTTGATTACCTTCCTCTTCGGTGGAATTACTGGAATTATTCTCGCTTCACCTCCACTTGACTTTGCAGTCTCTGCTTCCTACTTCGTAGTTGCTCACTTCCACTACGTTCTCTTTGGAACTGTGGTCTTTGCGATGTTTGCTGGTTTCTATTTCTGGTGGCCAAAGATGACCGGCAAGATGTTGAACGAGCGCCTTGGAAAGATCCACTTCTGGACTCTGTTCTTCGGCTTCCATATGACATTCCTTATTCAACACTGGCTCGGAATTAAGGGAATGCCACGACGTTATGCAGATTATTTAGCTACCGATGGTTTTACAACAATGAATACAATTTCAACAATAGGCTCGGTTCTCTTGGCACTTTCAATGATTCCATTCTTTATGAACGTCTGGATCACTAGAAAGTCTCCGATGGTAGGAGTGGACGATCCTTGGGGATATGGTGCTTCACTTGAGTGGGCGACATCATGTCCACCACCACGACACAACTTCACATCAATGCCTCGAATCCGCAGCGAGCGCCCAGCATTCGATCTCAATTACCCTCACATAAAGACTGAAGGACATTAAGTATGAAAACTGGTTACTGGTTATTTAATGGGCTCGCAGCTTTTTACGCAATCGTCACAGTAATTTATTGGTTACTTGGTGGCGAAGCGGTGGGAATTACAGCCATGGCTTTATCTGGTGGATTGGCTGGTTTGATTGGTTTCTACCTCTGGTTTACAGATAAGCGTCTTGGAAATACTCTGCCAGAAGATAACGTCACTGCCGAAATTTCAGATTCTGCTGGTGAACTTGGTTTCTATTCACCACATTCATGGTGGCCACTTCCGTTGGCATTTTTCATGGTGCTATCAGGCTTAGGCTTGATAATCGGTTGGTGGTTAACGCTTATAGCTGTAGGTGGATTAGTTGTTAGCATTTTTGGCTTCGTCCTTGAATACGAAAAACCATCTAACAACGCTCACTAATTAAATCCTAAGTATTAAATCCTAAGTATTAGTGGTGTCCGCTTCCTAGCGCTTTCGCTTCACTCTCAGTCGGCGCCGGAATCTGTTCGACATGTGCCTGACTAAATCGTGCACGAATCTTGCCCTTAATGCCCTGCGGGTTTTTTACACCATTCGCATCGGTATCCGGAACAACAAGTGCCTTTGGTTGCAGGTGTTGGGTAAGCGTGAACTTCTCAGCTGCAGTTAACTCTTCGTGAATTTCAACGAATTCACCGTGAGGGAGCATCACTAAGCGACCAGTTTCGCGGCCATGCAGAACTTTCTCGCGATCAGCACGCTGCAGTGATAGACAGATTCTCTTAGTTATAACGAAGACCAGCGGTGGGATTACGATGACACCGATTCTGCTGAACCACATGATCTGATTAATAGTGAGGTCAAAGTGGGTGGCGAGAAGGTCATTTCCGCCATTAATTAAGGTAACTAAGACGAAGGACAATGACATCGCGCCAATAGCAGTACGGTTTGGATTATTGCGTGGTCGATCTAGCAAGTGGTGTTCGCTCTTATCTCCGGTCATCCAAGATTCGATAAATGGATAGAGCGCCATCAAGGTAAATAAAATGCCAGGAATAATTAGGCCTGGAATTAAAATGTTCCAGGAAATTGTGTAGCCGAGAACGTAACTCTCGAGTGGGGGGAACATTCGAACTAAACCATCGAGCCAACCCATATAAAAGTCCGGCTGTGAGCCGGCAGATACTTGCCCGGGGTTGTACGGTCCATAGAGCCAGATGGGGTTAATGGATGCAAGTGCGCCGAGTAAGGCAGTAACACCAAAGACTATGAAGAAGAAGCCACCGGCTTTCGCCATGTAGATCGGCATTAGCGGATAGCCAACAACATTCTTTTCAGTGCGCCCAGGTCCTGGATATTGGGTGTGCTTCTGATACCAAACCAACATCAAGTGAATTGTTATTAGCGCCAAGAACGCTGCGGGAAGTAAGAGCACATGCACCGTATAGATTCGAGGAATAAACGCTTCGCCTGGGAAGGCACCACCAAAGGCAAAGAACGCCAAGTAGGAACCAACAACGGGAAGTGCTTGAATAATTGCTTCTGCGATTCGGACGCCAGTTCCTGAAAGTAAATCATCTGGAAGTGAGTAACCAAGGAATCCTTCAACAATTCCAAGTGTTACAAGGCCAACTCCAATTAACCAGTTAGCTTCACGAGGCTTGCGGAAAGCGCCGGTAAAGAAGACGCGCATCAAGTGGGCGATCATTCCAGCCATGAATAGGAGCGCAGACCAGTGGTGTATCTGGCGCATTAACAGACCACCGCGAACATCAAAGGAGATGTGAAGCGCGGATGCGTATGCTGCTGACATCTTTATATCTTGAAGCGGCTCGTAACTTCCTTCATAGACTACTTCGCGCTGGGAGGGATCGAACCAGAAAGTTAAGAATGTTCCTGAAAGAAGCAAGATCACAAAAGAATAGAGAACAATCTCGCCGAGCATGAAGGACCAATGATCTGGGAAGACCTTGGTTAAATTCTTGCGAAGCCACTTCGCAGCACCTGTGCGATCATCTACATAGCTCGCAACATTGCCGCCAATACGTTCTGCTTTTTTCATGATGAGCGCTCCCAAAAGCTAGGTCCGACAGGTTCGTTAAATGGTCTTTGTGCGACTAGATTTCCATCGCTATCCACGGTTATCGCAAGTTGTGGCAGCGGCCTTGCGGAAGGTCCGAAGATAACCTTCGCTGCTCGCGTCACATCAAATGTTGATTGGTGGCAAGGACAGAGTAAATGTTTTGTCTGTTGTTCGTAGAGTGCAACGGCGCATCCCATATGAGAGCAAATCTTTGAGAATGCAATGATTCCGTCATACGTCCATGAGAGCCGCTCGGCATCTAATTGAAATTCCGAAGGGCGAAGTCGGATAAGTAGAACCGCATCTTTTGCGATGTCATACAAGTGGCGCACCTTGCCAGGTTCTAACTCAGGAAGAACCTGCGCGACAGCACCAACTTCTAAATCTTCTGGACGGATAGGTCGATCGCCCGGATCTGTAACTAAACGAGTTCCGGTTTTCCAGGAAGTTTTCTCAAGTTCTTTACCTGGCAACGGGCCTAAATCACGAAGTAAAACAATTGGGGTAAGGGCAGAGGCGCCGAGCGCTAATCCGAGAGTCCGCTTGATTAGAGAGCGGCGTCCTAATCCTGCAGCACCAGCTTGTTCCTTGACAGTTCTTACAAAATCTGCACGATCTTCATCGGGAGAACGAAATTCATGGCGCTCAGCAATAACTTCAGTATCGGGCATCAAATTTTTTGCCCAATGAACTAAACCAAGACCGATAAATAAAAGTGAGAAAGCCATGCCAAGACCGAGGAATAGTTGGTGGGCATTTGTGTCACCCATTATTGGAAGGAAGAAGAAAATTTCATCACTGATAAAAACATATGCGTAGATTGCTAAAGCGGTAGATAAGGCAGATAGAACAAAGAGAATTGATACTTGGCGCTCTGCTCGGTCTGCGGCCTTTGGATCTACATCCGTTTTGCGATGAACATGTTCAGGCAGGCCAGGGTCTTGAAACTTCTGAATCTCATTAGACATTTTTCGCTACCCTATTTCGCTTTCACTGTTAGCCAGACGGCTATTCCAATTAGTAAACCAAGACCAAGTGTCCAAACTAAGAGTCCTTCAGTAACTGGGCCAACACGACCCAGCGATGCACCGCCTAGATTAGGTTCATTCTCTGCAGCTTTAATCCATTTAATAATTGACAACTTCTCTTCGGGGGTGATGGTCTTATCGCTAAATACTGGCATCGATTGTGGACCTGTAATCATCGCTTCATAAATATGCTTAACATCAACTCCCATAACAGTTGGGGCGTATTTTCCTTGAGTAAGCGCGCCACCTTGACCAGCAAAGTTGTGGCACATTGCGCAGTTGGTTCGAAATAGTTCGCCACCCTCTGCAGTATTTCCATCGCGCTCATAAGTTATTTGTGCTTCGTTAATTACAGCAGGGCCAGGAGCAAGTGATGCAACATATGCAGCAAGTGCAGCGGTTTCCTCTTCGGTGTAAACCGGCTCTTTACGCATAGCCTGTTGGCTCATATCGGCCATTGGCATACGGCCAGTTCCCACTTGGAAATCAACAGATGCGCCACCCACGCCAATCAAAGATGGAGCTATGCCACTTCCTTCAAGGTTTAATCCGTGACAGGTCGAACATCCGAAGTTGTATATTCGCTTACCTTCTTCAATCAAAGTTGACTTCGGCGCAATCTCTTTCTCGCTTGAACTAGGAACCGCACTGGCAACTTGAAAGGTAGTTCCAAGAGTTATCAGCGCAACAATTAAAAGCGCTGGGCCAGCAAAGCGATGGCGGCGATATCTGGAGATCTTCTTGATTCCTGAATTCATTTTTTCCATTCTCGTTATTTCACCCTAGTCCATTACTTAATCAGATAAATCGTTGCGAATAGCGCGATCCAAACAACGTCAACAAAGTGCCAGTAATAGGAGACCACAATTGCTGTTTGCGCTTGCTTATGTCCAAATCTTTGGGCGCGAAAGGTTCGAATCATTACGATCAAGAATGCAATTAAGCCACCCGTTACGTGCAACCCATGGAAACCAGTTGTCATATAGAAAACCGAACCATAAGCATTTGATGAGAGTGTTAAGTTCTCTTGGACTAAGTGTGCATATTCATAAACTTGACCACCGATGAAGAAGGCTCCCATAAGGAATGTCAGCGCGAACCATTCACGCATTCCCCACTTACTAAATTGAAAGATCGAACCAGTTCGCTTAGCTTGGAAACGTTCAGCAGCGAAAACACCAAACTGACATGTAACGGACGAAAGAACCAAGATTGTTGTATTCGCAGCAGCAAAAGGAATAGCTAATAGCTCAGTTGATTCAAGCCAAATTTGTGGACCCTGAACTGCGCGCGTTGTGAAATACATTGCAAAGAGCGCGGCGAAGAACATCAACTCACTTGCAAGCCAGACAATTGTTCCGACCGCAACCAGATTAGGACGGTTTATCTTCTGGGGTGGCAGAACGGCAGTTGTCATGGGGGCGATTATTCCCGATTCGTGGGGGAAATGAGATATTTATAGGCCAGGACGGCACTCACTTCTGGTGAATCTCATCACCAATTCACATCCTTGGTTAAAGCTCTTTCTGGGATTTTATTGGCGCTTTGGCGGCTAGAATTATGGCCATGCCTTCTGAGAAAAATCTGGCCAAACTGATAATCGCGCTCTATTCGGATGACTCATCCGTCCGCTCATCAATAATCACTGCACTTGGCCGTCGGGTTTCAGCCGATCTGCCAGAACACAAGATTGTTGAGTTTGCCACCGGCCCAGCTCTTCGGCTTTATCTAGATTCCAAGCAGAGCGCAGATCTCTTTATTCTCGATGGCGAAGCAGTCCCTGAAGGTGGATTGGGCCTGGCCCGCCAGTTAAAAGATGAGGTTTTTAATTGCCCACCAGTCTTAGTCATTACCGGTCGGGTCCAAGACAACTGGCTAGCTGCCTGGTCGAAGGCAGATGATGCGATTCTTCATCCCATCGACCCGTTCACTCTCGCCTCAAAAGTGGCGAAGTTGCTTAAGAATAAGGCAGAAATCAGCGCATAAATTTCTTCAGCTCCGAGATGCTGAAAACTTCAAAACCAGCAAGTCGTTCTATCAATCGATGTAGAACCTCAATCGTTGTTTTCACATCGTCTAGAGCTCTGTGATTCGGTAGCGCCTTGGTATCGAAAAACTGAGAAAGTGTGCCAAGTTTATAATTCTGGATTTCAGTTCGATCAATCACACGCCTTGCCAATTTCACGGTATCGATAACCTCATACTTGGGCCAGTTATGCGAAAGCGAGTGTGCTGCCGCTTTTAAGAAACCGATATCAAATGGTGCGTTATGGGCAACCAGATGGACATCTTCATGGCGGTTAATGAACTCGATGAACTCAGGGAAGGCCTGGTCGATAAGCGGGGCACCCTCTAACATTTCATCGGTTATGCCAGTTAAATTAACTATGTATTCCGGTAATACAACTTGCGGATTAACAAAGGTTGAGAACTCTTCCAGAATCTCGCCACCACGAACTGCGATCGCCCCGATTTCAGTTATGGTGCAACCATTGGCAGGGGAGGCCCCTGTTGTTTCTAAATCCAACACTATAAATGTGATCTCAGCTAACGAGGCTTGATTTTTAGGTGTCATTCGAATTGCCATTTGAAAATACTAATGAGGCGCACTGACATTTAGCGGTTGGCCTTAATGCCAATAATCGATTGCGCCAGAATAAGAGCAGCAATCAAATACGTTGCAATCAGCCAACTATTTGAAGCTTCATAGGTATAACCAATCAGGACTGGGAATATGGCAGCGATGCAGTAACCAATTCCTTGGGCCATCGAAGATAGATGACTAGTGGCCCCAACGCTGGGGGACTTCATTGCAATTAGGCCAAGTGCCAGCGGAAGTGCTGCGTGGGTTGTCGAAATCAAAAGCAAGGCCGGGATGGACCAGCTATTTGAGAGATGATTTAGTAGCAAGAACCCAATGATTCCCGGAATTGAAGTTGCGAGAATCGCTAGTTTCAAATTTTCGCCACGACTAAAAACCAAAGGCAGAATTAGGGTTAAAGCAAAACCGCAGAGAGTTGAAAGGCCAAAGAGCGCGCCGGCTTCTGCGGCTGAATAACCTTTATCAATCAATATCTTCGGCATCCACGCTACCTGGGTATAAAAGATTGCGGATTGAACTCCCATGTAAAACGAGACCAACCAAGCCTTCTTTGACCGTAACAATTCTTTGAAATGATTCTCATGGTTATCGGGCATTGGTTTCGCTTTTCGAAGCAGTGGAATCCAAATGAGTGCCACTAATATCGCCGGTATTGCCCAAACTGAAATTCCAATTTTCCAATTGTCTCCGAAGTAAGACGCGATTGGAATCGAGAGGCCAGCACCAAGTGATGCCATTAGCGCAAGAACTGCAGAATAAATCGGCATGACGGTGGTTATCTTCTTTGGATAATCTCGTCGAACAAGTGCTGGTGTAACGATATTTAAAATTGCGATACTAATACCGAGGATGATTGTTGATCCAAAGAGCAAAGAGTTCGAGCCAAGAGATCGCAAGATAGTGGCTGCGGCAAGGGCGAGGAGCGCGAAAACTATGAGTTGTTCGGTCTTGATTCTGCTGAAGATTCGAAGGCTTGGAAGTGGCGCCGCAACTGCAAAACAAATAACTGGAATTGCCGTGAGAAAACCGAATTGAACTATTCCTAAATTTTGGCCTTTGCTAATGGCGGTTATTTGAGGGCCGATACTTGTAATCGGAGCGCGAATGCATCCCGCGATTGCAAGGAGTGCGATCAGCTGAAAATGACGCGTTGCTTGCATTACGGCAGTATAAATCCGTTTATTTGCTCCGATTTCGTTTAACTTTAAACCTCTAGTTGAGACTTTGTTATCGAAACATCAGTCAGCGAAGCTTGCAAGCAATTGGCGAAAGAGTAGGGTTTCTCCCAAATCAATCCCTTTAAAAAGGGTTAATCCAGGAGGCGCTTTGAAAAAGTCATTTAAGCTAATTGCAGTAGCCGCATCTCTGACACTCATTACAGGTGTTGCAGTTGCTCCTTCAGCACAAGCAAAGAAAATTAAATTATGTCTCGCTCTAGACACTGGCGGCGTAGACGATCGTTCATTCAACCAGGGTGCATGGGAAGGTGCTCAGGCTTCTAAAGTTGCAACAGCAGAATATCTGGCAGCAGCTACACCTGCCGATTTTGCGCCAAACATCAAAGCTTTCGTAGATAAGAAATGCCAATTAATCATCGGAGTTGGCTTTGCTATTTCAAGTGCGATTGTGAAATCAGCGTTGGCTAACCCGAAAATTTCATATGCTGTAGTTGATGATGCAGGCGCAGATTGCGATGAAAACTTCAATTGCAAGCCGGTAAAGAATGTTAAGGGTCTTACCTTTCAGACAGATGAAGCTGCTTTCTTGGCAGGTTACTTATCTGCAGGAATGACGAAGACCGGTAAGGTTGCAACCTACGGTGGCGCGCCTTATCCAACAGTTACAATTTTCATGGACGGATATGTTCGTGGAGTTGACTACTACAACAAGCTCAAAGGAACGAATGTTTCGGTTTTAGGTTGGGATACTAAAACTAAGACTGGCTCTTTCGTCGGTAACTTTATCGACCAAAATGCCGCGCTAACTCTTTCAAAGGGCTTTGAACAACAGGGAGCAGACATCATTCTTCCGGTCGGCGGAAACCTTGGATCGGCATACGCCGCTGCTAACGAGAAGACTAAAAAGGCGCTAACAATTTGGGTTGACTCAGATGGTTACGACCTACTCCCAGCTGGAAAATCAACACTTCTAACAACTGTCGTCAAGGAAATTGGCGCATCAATTAAATCAGTTGCTAAGGATGTTGCGGCTAAGAAGTTCAACGGAAGCCTTTATGTCGGAACACTTAAGAACAGGGGTGTTTCACTTGCTCCGTACCACGATCTAAGTCCACGAGTTCCAGGCAAATTAAAGCTTGAAGTTCGCAAGATTAGAGATCAAATCAAGGCAGGAACCTTGAAGATAAACTGATAAGTACGCATTTAAAAACAGGGGGCTCCGAGCAATTGGGCCTCCTGTTTTTTGCACTAATAGTCGATAGGATTCGAGAGTGTCATTAGAATTGCGGGGAATCACCAAAACGTTTGGCTCATTTACAGCAAATGATTCCATAAACTTAAAAGTTGAGACTGGCCAAATCCACGCCATTTTGGGCGAGAATGGCGCGGGTAAATCCACGTTAATGAATATTGTGTATGGCCTACTTAAGGCTGATTCAGGTGAGATTCTGATTGACGGGAAAAGCGTAGACATTTCGGGCCCTAGTGATGCTCTAAGCGTAGGTATCGGAATGGTTCACCAGCACTTCATGCTGGTTCCAGTCTTTAGTGTTGCTGAAAACATAATGTTGGGACACGAGAAGTTTAACAAGTTCAGGGTTCTAGATTTAGATGAAGCGCGTAAAGCAATTCGTGCTATTTCGGAAGATTTTGGTTTGCAAGTTGACCCAGATGCAATTGTTGAAACTCTTCCGGTTGGAATCCAACAAAAAGTTGAAATTATTAAGGCGCTAATTCATGAGGCAAAAGTTCTAATTTTGGATGAACCTACTGCGGTGCTCACTCCACAAGAGACTGATGAGCTTCTAAATACTATGCGCGATCTGAAGAACAAGGGAACATCGATAATTTTTATCACCCATAAGTTACGGGAAGTCCGCGCGGTCGCAGACCAAATAACAATTATCCGTCGTGGCAAGGTGGTTGCCTCGGTTGCTCCGGAAGCTTCGGAAGGTGAGTTAGCGTCGATGATGGTCGGTCGAGCCGTGGATTTGGCTCCCGAAAAATATGCGCATGAGATGGGCAGTGCAATTTTAGAAGTTAAGAACCTAACGGTTCGGGATGCACTGGGGACTGCGGTAGTGAAAAGTGTCAATTTTCATGTAAATGCCGGCGAGGTCCTTGCTGTTGCAGGAGTACAAGGAAATGGCCAATCTGAACTTGCTCGGGCGCTTATTAACCTAGAGGAGCACATCGAAGGTTCAGTCCTTTTGGATGGAAGAGAGATTCGAGGCTCAAGCATTAAGGATTCGTTGCACGCTGGTATCGCATTTATCCCAGAGTCTCGGGAGCTAGATGGAGTAATTGGAAGCTTCTCGATAGCCGAAAATCTTATTCTCGATTTGCATGATAGGGCCCCTTATTCAAAAGGTATAAATATTTCAGCAAAGGTGATGCAGGAAGAGGCGGACAAAAGGGTTGCTGAATTTGATATCCGCGCCCAATCAATCATGGACTCGGTTTCCACATTGTCTGGTGGGAATAAGCAGAAAGTTGTAATTGCCCGCGAACTTTCAAGACCAATCAAAGTTCTTGTGGCTTCACAACCAACCCGTGGTCTAGATGTTGGTTCTATCGAGTTTGTCCACGAAAGAATTTTGTCTGAAAGAGATGCCGGTCGTGGCGTCGTTCTTTTTAGTACTGAACTTGATGAGGTGATCGCTCTTGCTGATCGCATTGCGGTTATGTATCGCGGTGAAATTCTAGACATTGTGGATTCAAAAGTAACAAGAGAAGAACTTGGATTACTTATGGCTGGAATTTCATCTTCGAAAGCAAGCGCCTAATGCTCAACCGGATTTCACAAATAGGTCACTCATTAAAACTTCCTGGGCTATCTTTCTTAATGGCATTTACAATTACCGGGATCATTATTGCGCTATCGGACTCAAAAGTCATGGGGAAAATTGGATCACCAATAGAATTCTTAAAGAGTGCAGGCTCAAGTGTGGGCAATGCTTATCTCGCACTATTCCAAGGTTCAATTTACGATACCCGATTGGCAGAAAGTGGTTTCTTTGAAGGCTTCTATCCTTTCTTTGAAACTCTAGTCACTGCAACACCATTAATTTTGACAGGACTATCTGTTGCATTAGCGTTCAAATCGGGACTGTTTAATATCGGCGCACAAGGACAATTTATTTTTGGCGCAATAGGCGCTTCTTATGTAGGCTTCCGCTTTGATCTGCCGGTAGGAATTCATATTTTAGCCGCGGTGATTGCCGGAATGTTTCTTGCAGCAATCTGGGGTGGAATCGTTGGTTTCTTGAAGGCAAAGACTGGCGCCCATGAAGTTATTTTAACAATCATGATGAATTACATCGCGGCTTATTTCATTTTATGGATATTGAAAACACCCACTTTCTTGCGGAAAGGGCGTCTTGACCCGCTTGCACCTGAAGTAAAAGAAAGTGCAAGGTTGCCGCTCTTAGCGGGATCAGAATTTCGGATACATGCCGGTATTTTTATCGCATTAGCTGCGGCCCTCTTTGTTTGGTGGTTGTTAACAAAGACAACTATTGGTTATAAATTTCGCGCAGTAGGTGCAAATAGCAAAGCTGCTCGAACTGCAGGAATATCAGTTCCCTTTGTAATCACTGCCACCATGATGATTTGTGGTGCACTTGCAGGTCTTGGTGGTGCAGTCCATGTTCTGGGTAGCGAATATGCGCTCAACGCAGGTATCGCTGGTTCACTTGGCTTCGATGCAATAACAGTTGCTCTACTGGGCAGGGCACAACCTCTCGGAACAGTTTTTGCAGCACTCTTATTTGGTGCACTTCATACTGGTGGTCGAATGATGCAATCAAATACCGGTGTTCCACTAGACATTGTGGTTGTTACTCAAGGATTAATTGTTCTATTTATCGCTGCGCCAGTATTTGTCCGCTACATATTTAGATTAAAGAAATTGAATGTGGCATCAGCCCTCACATCAAAGGGATGGAATGGGTAATGAAGATTCGTTCAAATGTAGAGAAGCGAAGACTTCAAGGGATTGCAATAATTACAGCTCTTTCCTCGCTCTCGTTCCTGTATTTTGGAATTCTAAAGCCTGGTAAAGAAGCAACAACTTTTGGCTTTGTATTGAACGATGAGTGGGTAATCATTAAAGATTGGGTGATTTCATCACAGACTGGTGCCCGAATTTTCTCAATAACCTCACTACTGGCTAGCGCAATCGCAGTATTAGCACTTAAAAAGGGTCGGTCGATATCGGTCCCAGTTGCGGTCGCAAGTTTTGGAATTCTTATGTCCTTCCTTACGTGGATCGCATCTGGAAAATTTATTCCTTTCACTGGACTGTTGCAAGGCGGATTGCTGCTTTCAATCCCATTGATTTTTGGTGCTATGTCAGGTTTAGTTTGCGAGCGATCAGGAGTGATTAACATCGCGATTGAAGGCCAACTCTTGGCCAGTGCTTTTGTTTCTGCCGTAGTTGCAAGCCTTACTGATCTTGCTTGGTGGGGCTTGCTGGCAGCTCCTTTTGCAGGGGCGGCGATTTCTTATCTGCTGGCAACTTTCGCTATCAAGTTTTCAGTCGATCAAGTTATTCTTGGTTTCGTAATTAATGTTTTAGTTATTGGGTTAACTGACTATTTATATAAGAAGCTCTTAATTCCACAACAAAATACCTGGAATTCACCGCCACTTCTTGAAGTAGTTCCAATTCCGATACTCTCTAAGATTCCAGTGGTCGGGCCAATTCTTTTTACACATACAATTGTTGTCTATCTAATGGTTGCGATTGTTTCAATGGTTACCTTTGGACTCCACAAAACTAAGTGGGGGTTGCGCACAAGAGCGGTTGGCGAACACCCAACTGCAGCAGATACCGTTGGAATTGACGTCAATAAACTGCGTTTCAGAAATGTTATTTTTTCTGGAATGATTGCAGGAGTTGGCGGTGCTTTTTATACGGTTGGCTCAGTTGGTGCTTTTGGTAAAGAGATGACAGCAGGTGCCGGTTTTATTGCACTTGCCGCTCTAATTTTTGGCAAATGGAGTCCAATAGGCGCTCTCTTTGCGGCGCTCTTATTTGGTTTCGCAACTAACTTACAGAGCACACTCTCAATTATTGGAGTAGCTATCCCATCAGAATTTATGTTAATGGTTCCTTACATCGCAACAATTATTGCGGTGACTGGGTTGGTTGGCAGAGTAAGAGCACCTGCGGCTGATGGCATTCCATATATCCGCGGTGGCGCTCACTAATTATGGAAATTGACTGGGAACTACTTCACGGCGAAGCTAAATCAATCATGAAGAAGGCTTATGCGCCTTATTCAAAGTTTCCAGTTGGCGTTGCTGCACTGGTAGACGATGGCCGAATTGTTTCTGGATGCAATGTTGAGAATGCTAGTTACGGCCTTGGGCTCTGCGCCGAATGTGGTCTAGTTTCGAATTTGATCTCTACCGGTGGCGGACGTTTAATCGCTGCAGTTTGTGTCGGCGCAGATGGAAATTTTCTTTCACCGTGTGGTCGCTGTCGTCAATTGTTATTTGAACATGGCGGAAATGAGATGCTATTGATGACACCAGATGGTCCATCGCCAATGTCAGTGGTATTGCCTTGGGCTTTTGGTCCGGATGATTTAGAAAAATGAGCGAGGTCTTTGACGCGGTCGAAATAATTGGCGCAAAACGCGACAACAATGAGTTAAGTGATCCGCAGATTGATTGGGTAATTGACGCCTATACAAAGGGCGTTGTGGTGGATGAACAAATGTCTGCGCTTCTAATGGCGATTTTGTTAAACGGTATGAACTCTCGTGAAATTTCTCGCTGGACTGATGCGATGATTAACAGCGGCGAACGTATGGAATGGTCGATGCTTGATCGTAAGACTGTTGATAAGCATTCGACCGGAGGAGTCGGAGATAAAATTACTTTGCCCCTTGCACCATTAGTTGCAGCTTGCGGGGGAGCAGTCCCACAACTTTCTGGTCGCGGACTTGGCCACACTGGTGGAACGTTAGACAAATTGGAATCCATACCCGGTTGGCGAGCTTCACTAACCAATACTGAGATGCTACGAGTTATTGAAAGTTGTGGCGCAGTTATCTGCGCAGCGGGTGCGGGCCTAGCACCAGCCGATAAAAAACTTTATGCGCTGCGAGATGTGACCGGAACAGTTCAAGCAATTCCTCTAATTGCATCAAGCATCATGAGTAAGAAAATTGCCGAAGGAACTA
Organism: Candidatus Nanopelagicales bacterium; assembly: GCA_030834095.1. Lineage (GTDB taxonomy): Bacteria > Actinomycetota > Actinomycetes > Nanopelagicales > Nanopelagicaceae > AAA044-D11. Next base: position 49,663 of record JAURGA010000005.1, read on the forward strand.
GCGCATTGGTTCTCGATGTTAAAACAGGTTCTGGTGCTTTTATGTCAGACCCAAAGAAGGCTAGTCAACTTGCCACAGTTATGGTTGATTTAGGAACCCGGGCTGGAGTAAAGACTCGAGCACTTGTTACTGCGATGGATGTTCCCCTTGGTTTAACTGCAGGAAATGCACTGGAAGTGCGAGAGAGCGTTGAAGTTTTAGCAGGCGGAGGACCTTCCGACGTTATTGAGCTGACTCTAGTTTTGGCTCGCGAAATGTTAGATGCGGCGGGAATCAAACAGCTTATGGATCCAGCTGATGCTTTGAACAATGGCGCCGCGATGGATAGTTGGAAGAAAATGATTCGCGCACAAGGCGGAGATCCTGAAGCGAAACTTCCGGTGGCAAAAGAGAATGTAAAGATTCTTGCTGACAAAGATGGAACGCTTTCATCAATGGATGCAATGAGTGTTGGAATAGCAGCTTGGCGCTTAGGAGCTGGTCGATCCAAACAAGGTGAGCAGGTTTCGTTTGGTGCCGGAATCGAAATACATGCAAAACCAGGTGCACAGGTTAAGAAGGGCGATCTGATTTACACGCTACATACTGATGAATCTGCACGATTCGAACGAGCACAGAGCGCGCTGCAAAATTCATTTGTTATTAGCCAAGATGGTTCGGTAGCACCTCGATTGCCTCTTATACTTGAGAAAATTGAGGGATGAGATGACGCTTACAAAGATTCCAACGGCAGAGCAGATTATGCGGTTACCAAAGGCGCTGATTCATGATCATTTAGATGGTGGTCTTCGGCCGCAGACAATTATTGATTTAGCAGCAGAGATTGATTACAGACTGCCAAAGGACAACGCGGAGGATCTTGCTGATTGGTATTTCGATTCTTGCAATTCTGGATCTCTAGAGCTTTATCTCGAAACCTTCGAGCACGTTATAGCCGTGATGCAGACCCGTGAAGCAATCATTCGAGTCGCCAGCGAATGTGCATTGGATCTAGCTCGCGACGGTGTTGTTTATGCAGAAGTGCGTGGTGCACCAGAACTTTTCACTCGTCAAGGTTTAACACTGGATGAAGTTATCGAGGCAACTATTGAGGGCTATCGCCAAGGCGAGAAAGCTGCAGCAGCCGAAGGATTCAAAATTCGGGTTGAATCTTTGTTATGCGCCCTTCGCCAGAATTCGATTGCCCAAGAAATTGCCGAAAAGGTAGTCAAGTATCGCGATCTTGGTGTTGTCGGCTTTGATATTGCTGGACCCGAAGATGGTTTTCCGCCAACGAATCAATTAGAAACTTTTAATTATCTTCGTCAAGAGAACGCACACTTCACTATTCATGCTGGCGAAGCCTACGGATTGCCTTCGATTTGGCAGGCGATTCAAATGTGTGGGGCCGAAAGATTAGGACACGGCGTTCGGATAGTTGATGACATAGATTTTTCTGCCAACATACCAAAACTCGGAAGACTGTCTGCCTATATTAGGGATCGCCGTATTCCGCTAGAGCTATGCCCTACATCCAATTTACAGACTGGCGCTGCTAAGTCGATTGCAACTCATCCAATCGGCGCCCTTGCAAAGTTAAGATTCCGAGTGACAATCAACACCGATAACAGATTAATGAGCCGCACTTCAATGACTAATGAGATGGTTGAAGTTGTTCAGGCTTTTGATTGGACCTTTCAAGACTTGCAACGTGTGACTATAAATGCGTTAAAGAGCTCATTTATTCCCTTTGAGGAACGTCTGGCAATTATCGAGGAAGTTGTAAAACCGGGATATTTAGCCATAGCTAGCGAATAATTTCTTAAAGTCTTCTTTGATTTTTTCGACCAATTCATCAGCAGATTTAACTTCACCGATGACTTCGATATAAGTCTTTAGCTTTGGCTCAGTTCCGCTCGGTCTGATGATGATTCTCGCGTTGTCACCACATTTAATTCGCAGGCCAACAGTTGGGGCCGAACTCTTACTTAAGTCCTCAAAACTTTCTACATCAAGGCCGGCTATTTGTTGAGGGGGATTCGCAATAAGTGCTGCGATGATTCTGGAGATCTCTGAAATTTCTTCAAACCTAATCGAAAGTTGTTCGGTGCGGTGATAGCCAATCTCGCTCCAGATTTCATCAAGGTAGGCAAGCAAGCTTGAACCTCGAATAATAAGTTCAGAGTTAATCTGTGCGATTTTCAAGGCGGCAGAAATTCCATCCTTATCATTTACCCTCGAAGGATTGACGCAGTATCCAATCGCTTCTTCATAGCCAAAAGCTAGATTCTTGATTTTGGACAAATACTTGAAGCCAGTTAACGTTTCTTGAAAATTAGCGCCACAGTTTTTAGCAATTTTCGCCAGAGCACTTGAAGAAACAATAGTTGTAGCAAAGGTTCTGCCAGCAACGCTTTCGCTCTTTGAAATGTAATGGCCAAGGATGATTCCGAGTTCATCTCCTCGCAGGGTCCTCCAGTTTCCAGTTGAATCTTTTGCTGCTACTGCGCAACGATCTGCATCGGGGTCATTAGCAATAACCAAATCCCCATTCTGCGAAATTGCCAATTTCATTGTCAAATCCATTGCACCAGGTTCTTCTGGATTGGGGAATGCAACTGTCGGAAAATCTGGATCTGGCTCGCATTGCTGTTCGACCAAGATTGGTTTTGAGAAGTTCGCTGCTTGAAATACCGATAGCAAAGTTTGTGCACCAACACCGTGCATGGCGGTATAAACGATCCTCTGAGGGGTAGCTTCGAGAGAGCCACTGACACAGCTTGAAACATAACTATTGATTATTTCTTCGCCGACTATCTTCCAGTTCGATCCACGTGGACTTGGAAGCGCAACCTCGCTAATCAACTTGGAAATTTCTTTATCGATTGGGGCGATTATCTGACTGCCTCGATAGTCGACGCCATCGATGTTTCCACCGAGATAAACCTTGTATCCGTTATCAATTGCTGGGTTGTGGCTTGCAGTCACCATGATTCCGCAATCCATTTTCATTTCATTTACTGCAAAAGCTAATACCGGTGTTGGAAGTTCACGGGGGAGTAAGTAAACATCTAGGCCCGCACCCGACAGAATCTCGGTGCTTTCTTGCATAAATTCTGCTGAACCATGTCTTGCATCTCGGCCAATAACAACTTTAGACAAACCTCTAGAAATCAAAAATGCAGCGATTCCGGCAGCGGTGCGTCCAACGACTGCGCGGTTCATTCCTGATGGGCCTGGTCGAACTGGTCCACGTAATCCTGCAGTGCCAAACTCTAGAAAACCATTAAATGATTTGCGAAGTTCAGTCTCGTTATTTTCAGAGAGCCATTTAGTGAGAAGAGAAGCAGTATCTGAATCTGGATCCTTTGCAATCCAATCTAAAACCTCTAGCCGGAACTGCTCTTCAATCACAGTTGTTTTAGAACCTTCGCAAGCAATTCACCCATTCGCCCAGCAGCTGCTTGCCCAGCTTCCATAACTTCAGTGTGGCTCAATTTTTCTCCGGTGACGCCGGCAGCAGCATTTGTAACAAGTGAAATTCCCAAAACTTCAGCGCCTAGCGCATGTGCTGCTATCGCTTCAGGGACTGTAGACATTCCAACTAAGTCTGCGCCAACTGTTCGCAACATATTTATCTCTGCTGGTGTCTCATAGGCTGGCCCGCGCCAATGAACATAAACACCTTCAGCTAGCGATGGATCTTCACTCTTCACAAGTTGGCGAATTCGCTTGCTATACAAGTCAGTTAAATCTACGAAGTCAGCACCAATCAGTGGGCTCGTTGCGGTCATCGAAATATGGTCCCGAATCAGAACAGGCTGTCCGACTTTGTAATCCCGATTTATTCCACCACAGGCATTGGTTAACACAACTACTTTGCAACCAGCTTTTACCGCTGTGCGCGCCCCATGAACAACAGGTTCTAGACCTTTACCCTCGTATAAGTGGGTCCGACCAAGAAAGACGAGTGCTTGGATTTTTCCATTTGCGCCATCGATTTCATAAGAGCGAATCAATCCACCGTGGCCGACAACTGTCGGAGCTGGAAATCCCGGAACATCGGTTACTGCAAATTCGTGAGTCGGTTTTCCGAGTGCATCAGTCGCAGGCATCCACCCGGATCCCATTACAAGTGCAACATCGTGCTTTGGTTTTCCGGTTATCTCAGCAATCTTTGCTGCCGCCAGAACTGCAGTGCCTAATGGATCGGAATATAAATCGCTCATCAGGCAAACCTACCCGTTTCCGTCGTGATCTTTAGAGCTCATATTTGCCATGTGGTGCTTTCGACATAAAACTTCGTAGACAACTTCAGCGTCTGGTGAGGTGTCACCTGGAACAAGCTGGTCTCCTTCACGAGTCATTCGCCCATTAATGATACGAGCGTTGTGTGTTGCACGATGCCCACACCAACAGAGCGCTTCAACCTGCAATGGATTCACCCGATCTGCTAATTCAATAAGCCGCATCGAACCTGGGAATAGGGTAGTTCTGAAATCACTAAGGATTCCGAAGGCGAATACATCTACATTCAAAATATCTACGATTCGAGCAAGTTGATCGATCTGTTCACTTTCATAAAATTGAGCTTCATCAAAAATCAAATAGTCCAAAGCGCCATTCTTCTTCTGATGCTCTTCTACGAAAGCAAAGATATCCATCTCGCTACCGACTTCTATAGCTGGGCTTTGAAGCCCCAATCTTGAAGAGATTATTCCGGTGCCGGCGCGATCTCGATTTGTGAAAACCAATCCGTGACGGCCACGACTTTCATAGTTATGCGCGGTCTGCAGAGCCAATGTGGATTTTCCGCTATCCATCGTGCCGCAGTAATAAATCAGTTGAGCCATAGCGGCAGTTTGTCATAACCAGAGCTGAAAGATCAGCGCGGCACGAGTTTTATTCGCCAGTGTAATACTTTCCGATTTCGGCCAAGGATTTGTCGAGAATTTCTAGACCAAGTCGGGCATCTGCTTCTGAGATATTGCAAGGTGGACATAAATGGATCCGATTGAAATTAGTGAATGGCATCATTCCGTTGGCCTTACACGCAGCGACTAGTTCGTTCATCGCGGGACTGGATCCACCATAAGGTGCAAGTGGTTCATGTGTTTTGCGATCGCTAACTAGATCAACACCCCAGAAAACACCAGCGCCTCGAATATCGCCAATTACCTTATGTTTCTTTGCTAATTCTTGTAGACCAGGACCGAAAATTTTCTCACCAATAAATGTTGCGTTCTCAAGCATTTTCTCTTCTTTCATAACATCAATTGTTGCAACTGCAGTGGCAGCTGCTAGTGGGTGTCCCATATATGTAAGGCCACCAGGAAATACTTGTGCGTCGAAAGTCTTTGAAATTTCGTTGCCAATCACAACACCCCCGAGAGGGACATAACCTGAAGTCACGCCTTTCGCGAAGGTGATTAGATCAGGAACAACCTTCGATGATTGGAATGCAAACCATTTTCCGGTTCGACCAAAACCAGCCATAACTTCATCTGCAATCCACAGGATCTTGTATTTGTCGCAGAGCGCACGAACGCCTTCGAGGTATCCAGTTGGTGGAACAAGAACTCCAGCAGTCCCCGGAACACTTTCTAACAAAATAGCAGCAATTGTGTGTGGACCTTCGAAGATAATTGTTTGCTCTAAATGTTGCAGAGCACGTTCACATTCTTCCTCTTGGCTAGACGCCCAGAAAGATGAGCGATAAAGATATGGACCCCAGAAATGCACATGCCCAAATGCAAATTCATTCGGGAATCTGCGGGGATCGCCAGTTGCATTGATCGCAGCTCCGGTATTGCCATGATAGGAACGGTAAGTTGAAAGCACCTTGTGTTTACGAGTATGAATGCGAGCCATGCGGATGGCATTCTCAATCGCGTCGGCACCACCGTTAGTAAAGAAGACTTTCGCAAAGTTTGATCCAGCAAGTTCAACGATGCGCTCTGCAGCTTGGTTTCGGATATCGCTGGCATGTTGTGGTGCAAGCGCAGTCAATGTTGCAGCTTGCTCTTGAATTGCAGCGACAACCTTCGGATGTTGGTGCCCAATATTTGTGAAAACTAATTGGGAAGAGAAATCTAAATACTCTTTGTCATCATGATCCCAAAATCTAGAACCCGAACTCTTTGCGACGGGGATAGGTGAAATCGCGCCTTGGGCCGACCAAGAGTGGAAAACAAAATTGTGGTCTGCTGCGCTTACTTCAGCGTTGCTCTTTGAACCTGTGCTCACCGATTGCCCCTAGCATTTGGACGACTTGGACATAACAGCCGTCATTGATTGGCGCCATCATATTCCTCTGCCGTAGATTAACGCTATGACTCAGACGAAAATCATCACACATTGGATAAACGGCGCACTAGATACCGGAAAAACTGAACGCACCAGCGAGGTTTTTAATCCGGCGACTGGCCAAGTTTCAGCGAATGTAGCGCTTGCAAATGTTGCGACGGTTGATAAGGCAGTAACGGCTGCCAGCGATGCATTTGTCTCTTGGCGTCACAGTTCATTAACTAAGCGCACCCAAGTTTTATTTGCTTTCCGTGAATTAGTTCTGCAGAACAAAGAGAAGATTGCGGCACTGATTACTGCCGAACACGGAAAAGTTTTAAGTGATGCAGCAGGCGAAGTTACTCGTGGACTTGAAGTTGTTGAATTTGCCTGTGGTATCCCGCATCTACTGAAGGGCGGCTTCTCCGAGGAAGTTTCGACCGGAGTCGATGTTTATTCAATCCGCCAACCTCTTGGGCCAGTCGCAATTATTTCACCATTCAACTTCCCAGCGATGGTTCCGATGTGGTTCTTCCCAATTGCAATCGCTTGCGGAAATACAGTTGTTCTAAAGCCTTCAGAGAAAGATCCAAGTGCTGCAATGCTCTTAGCCGAACTTTGGAAGGAAGCTGGACTTCCTGACGGTGTCTTCAACGTTGTTCATGGCGACAAAGAATCTGTCGATGCACTTCTAACGCACCCAGGAATCAAGTCAGTTTCATTCGTAGGTTCAACACCAATCGCGAAATATGTTTACGAGACCGGAACCAAGCATGGCAAGCGCGTTCAAGCACTCGGTGGCGCAAAGAACCACATGGTCGTTCTTCCGGATTCTGATCTAGAACTTGCAGCAGATGCTGCAATTAATGCTGGCTTTGGTTCAGCAGGAGAGCGCTGCATGGCAATTTCAGCAATCGTTGCCGTGGAACCAATCGCAAATGCCTTGGTAGCAAAAATAAAGTCACGAATGGCCGATATCAAAACTGGTGATGGAACTAAGGGTTCAGATATGGGACCACTTGTTACCAAAGTTCACCGCGACAAAGTTGCTTCATATATTGAAGCTGGTGAAAGAGCTGGTGCAACTCTTGTCGAAGATGGTCGCAAAGTTAAAGTGGATGGTGACGGTTTCTTCCTCGGACCAACACTTTTCGACAACGTAACACCTGACATGAGCATTTATAAAGAAGAAATTTTTGGACCAGTTCTAAGCATTCTGCGCGCAAATACTTATGATGAAGCGCTTTCACTTGTAAATAGCCATCCTTATGGAAACGGAACAGCAATCTTCACTAACGACGGCGGTGCTGCACGTAGATTCCAGAATGAAGTAGAAGTAGGAATGGTTGGAATCAACGTTCCAATCCCAGTCCCAATGGCTTACTTCTCATTCGGTGGTTGGAAGAATTCACTATTCGGAGACACTCACGCACACGGCACAGAAGGAGTTCACTTCTTCACACGTGGCAAAGTTGTTACAAGCCGCTGGTTAGATCCAAGCCACGGCGGAATTAACTTAGGTTTCCCACAAAATAGCTAGTTAGTTGAAATTGTAAAACGCCAAGAACGCCGCGATTGAAAGCATGATTGCGGCGATTAGTGAATCAAGTACTTTCCAGAAAATAGGCCGTGACATAAACCGCGAGGCTGACTTAGCCCCAAAACCGATAGATGTGAACCAGAGAAAACTTGCAATTATTGCGCCTGTAACAAAGAACCACTTATCAGAACCGAATTGATTCGAGATACTGCCAAGCAAAATTACGGTGTCGAGGTACACATGCGGGTTTAAAAAGGTCAAGGCCAAAACTGTTAGAACTACGCTCTTCTTGTTGGCAGAAGCTTCTCCCGCAGAGTTCAAGAATTCTTGTTTAAATGCAGATCTTGCTGACTTGAATGCGAACCACAACAGGTAGGCAACTCCGAACCAGCGAACGAATTCCAGAAGATCTTTATTCGACTTAATCAAAGCGCCGAGTCCGCTGGCTCCAAGAGCAATCAACAAAGCGTCGGAACATGCACAGATCAAAACTGTTAATAAAACATATTTCTTAGTCAGACCCTGTCGAATTACAAAAGCATTTTGGGCACCAATAGCAATAATCAGTGAAAGTCCGGCTAGAAATCCCGGAATGATTGCGAGCATCGAATAAGGATACTTGGGAAATCGCAGAGAGGCTTCTATTATTGCGACATGCCAATAGTCCGAGCATTAAGAGCTGAAGACAAGAGTCAATGGCTTCTATTGTGGGATGGCTACCTAGAGTTCTATAAAACCGAGTTAAGTGACGAACAAACTCAGCTCACTTGGGCAAGATTGCTCGATGAGAAATTCAATCTTCATTGCTTAGTTGTTGAAGTCGATGGTGTAGTTAGAGGATTAACGCATTACTCTTTTCAAACTTCGACTTGGGCTCCAAAGAACTATTGCTATCTTGAGGACCTCTTCACCGATCCTGCCGAGCGCGGCAAAGGTTTGGGCAGACTGTTAATTGACTCAGTTAAGGAAGTAGCTATGGGCGAAGGATCATCGCGCCTTTACTGGAATACCGACGAAACAAATACAACAGCTCGAAAGCTTTACGACTCTTATTCGTTGGATTCGGGGAAAATTCAATACCGAATCCCTCTAGATCCAAATGATTAAATCTAAATAATTATCTTTATTCGAGTAGAGCGCGCAGACCGGTAATCGCAAATTTTTGTGCATATTTAATCTCTTGAACTGCGTCGTTGCCCGATTCAATTCGAACAGATGCAACATCGATTGTAGCTTGAACATAGGCGAGTCCCAATTTCACATCAGGCAAACCAATTTCACTTAGTGGCCTGATGATTGTTCCCATTAAATCTCGGTGGCCTTGCGCAATATCTGACTTGCGATAATTCGGGGTAGTGACGGTGTTCAAACTTTTAACAAGTAAGTGTCGGCCATCAACTACGTATTGAAGCGCTTCTTCGATCCAAAGCTTGATGTACTCGAAAGGATCTTCAACGTTGTCCACTGCTTTCAGTAAACGCTTGTTGTAATAAGCCATCTCTTCCATGACTAAATCCGCAATCAAATCAGCTGACGATGCGAAGTATTCGTAAATCGAAGAGCGTGCTAATCCTGCTCGCTTTGCTACGGCAGAAACAGTTACCGAATCAACTCCATCTTCCATCGCAAGACTAAGTGCGGCATCCATCAATTGGCGCTGGCGCATCTGACGTTGCTCACGAATGGTGGCTTCTTGAATCCTTGGAGACATGGTCGAACTCTACTTCAGTAGTAGCCCTGGGTTCACTCCGAGTCCCATTGAGGCATCAAGAACTGCCCCATGCAATAACTTTCCTGCATCAGTTGTAAGGAAATATCCCAGTTCAGCAATTTCTCGAGGATCTATCAAACGGAATTTAGGAAGCGAAGCAATGACTTTCTTCTGCTCTTCATCGTTTAAATGATTAAGTGTGCTTGCCTGGAACATTGGCGTATTGGTTGCACCAGGACAAATAGTGAAGACATCAACCCCGGTCTGCGCAAGATCTGCTCCCAAAGTTCTTCCCAAAAATGCAATCGCAGCTTTGCTCATGCCGTCTGCATAGTTAAATCCTGGAAATTGGGTAACTCCGCCGCCGACGGATGAGAGCAAAATAATCTTTCCGCTTCCTCGTTCAAGCATTTTTGGTAGCAACAGATTGTTGAGCCAAAGAGTCCCAATCGCATTCACTTTAATCAGCGCTTCGGCCTGACCTTGTGGAGTATTGGATACCTTCTCGACTGTCTTTGAACCGAGCCCAGCATTGTGAATCAAAACATCAGGAGTTGAAGGAAGCGCAGATGTAAGAGATTCAATAGATGCATAGTCGGCAAGATCTAGGTTGAATCCAGTAACAGATCCCTTTGGATATGCCCCTGTTACTTCAGCTGGTTTTTCGCCCTCAGAGAAATAGGTAAACCAAACCTCGAAACCATTCTTGGCGAATACATCCACAAATTCGCGACCGATGCCGCTGGTCCCGCCAGTAATCAAAACTTTCTTGCTCATACTGTCCCAACTCTCATTTCAAAGAAGCATAACGTTTAAGTCCAGTTACTTCCGCTTTTTGGCCTTGAACAAAACTTCATCAGCACCGATGCGGTGAGCCTTGAAAGAATTCACAGGTGAATCACTCGGATATCCGATAGCCATTCCGCAGAGGAGTCGGTAATCCTTTGGAATCTCAAACTCTTTTCTTACAACGTCATCCCAGATATTGACTGCACCCTGTGCGCATGTGCCAAGCCCGTGACCATGTGCAGACAGCATCAAGTTCTCCATCATTAAACCTGCGTCTGATGCCGCGTAGACATTAAGACTTTTGTGGATATAAATAAACATTTCGACCGGTGCACCAAAGAACGAATAGTTCTTGCCCCATTGCTTGTCTCTGGCATCACGATCACCGTGTTTTACGCCAAACAGTTCATAGAGTTCTTTACCAACTCTCTGGGCTCTTGGTCGAAGTTCTGGCACATACGGCTTAACAATCATTCGGTTGCTAGTTGGCAATCCATATCGTGAATAAACAAGGCGCAATTTATTCTTTAAGCCCTTGCGCATAAGTCTTGAAAGCACGGTCCAACGAGAAAGAAATTCGCCACTGATCCGATCTCTTACATCACCGGTAGCCACTGCAATTTTGAATGGTCTTGTGTTTGACCAGCTTGGCGCGGTCAGAGCATCAGTCAGAATCTGATCGATTATGTCCTGTGGAACCGGAGTAGGAAGAAAATCGCGAGTCGATCTGCGAGAAGCTAAAAAATTAGAGACCCATGCTGCATCGCGGTTGTTTGATTCCAAACTCATTTGGAAATCTTACAACAGAGCTATTTTGGTGGACCGTACTGGGATCGAACCAGTGACCATATAGATCATGTTCCACAACTAGTAGAAATTCCTACTTGGTTCACATTTAACACCATGACGCAGACAAATACCTCTTGGATCCCAAATATTCCGAGATTGGAGGCAGGTTTGGGCTATTTCTTCCGTCTGCCATCTACTTTGGGCCTATTTTCAAAACTTCTTAAATCCTCTACCAATTCCTGAATGGAAGTTACATGTTTGTAGGACTTGGATTTCCAAGCCTCAGTCATGCCGTCAAAGCGTCCAACAACGCTCACGGGAGATAGTTCTTATGGCCACCGTGGCAGAGCGCATGCAATCGGCTACATACAAGCCTTGATCGAGGTTGTTACCAACAATTAATCACCTCAGTAGACTGAACTAATGAGTGAGTTTCGCTTTATCGTTGTTAAAGCCGGGTTCCTCTTGCTTTTTCTTGGTTTAACGCTCGTTCAATTTCTTTCTTTTCCTGGTCAGTTTGAACACATGCGCAGGACTCAGGGTATCTCTCTGCTTATTGAAGTTGCCCTAACAATCGTGGTTGGACTTTGGATACTCTGCGGACAGGTAGCTCTATATTTTTTGTGGCAAATTGTGGAAAGCATGCGGCGACAGCAGTTTTATTTAGTTCAGAATCTCAATTGGATTGCACGGCTATTGATGTGTTTCAAAGTCGCATCGGTGATACCAGCTGTTCTTTTTCTGATGCTAGTTCCTGAAGCAGATGATCCTGGATTCTTTGTCATGCTGACGATTGTTGCTTTGTTCCTTTTTTCACTAACCGCTACAACTTCACTCTTAAAGGATCAGATCGCCTCCAAGATTTCGAAGTGATTTTCGCGTTCAGATGGTGGACGATACTGGGATCGAACCAGTGACCCCCACAATGTCAATCCGTTCGAATACTTCCGCAAGCGTCCCATGGGGATTGTTCTTTCCAAATATTAATGGAAATGGAGCGTGAGAATCTCTACATATATGAATTATCTCCAGATTAGCCACACACCTTTGCTTTACCTGCCCCTCTGTCACCTTTAGACTCGACCATACAGTTTTATTCAGTTTTGTAGCCCAGGGCTAGTTAGGCAGGTCAGCTAAGTGTCTAACCTCGACTTCTACAACGATGACCCAGTCGACTTCAAACGCCCAAAATCGAAGAAGCGCATCTCTGGAGTTCTAGCCCTTATCGCAGCGCTAATTGGTGGCACTTTATATATTCAAACTACTCTTGCTGCAAATATCTCACTTAACTCAGGCTCAGTTGAATTTGGTCAAGGTATTACCCAGACCGTTGCCTGCTCGGGATCACAATCTTTAACAATAACTCCACTCTCAACTTTTGTTAATGCAAGTGGCGGAGGGTCATATAAGTTCTCCGGAATAACAGTCGATAACATCCCAACTAGCTGTCAAGATACCGACTTCACCTTCTCTGCCTACAACAACGTTGCTGCAAGCGCAGCGCAAGCGATCTTTAATACTTCAAGTACTAGAGCCGTTGTTTATATGACAAGTACTAACGCATTTGAAGTCGGAACCGGTGGCAGCGGGCTAAGCGTTGCAACAAACTCAGCATCATCATTTACCCTCACCTTCACAGCCCCAGTTGCCCCATCAAGTGCTGTCAATAAAGTAACTGTTGAGAGCGCAGCGCATACGGCAATCACTTATAACGTAGGAGATACGGGTCCAGGCGGTGGAAAGATTTTCTATGTTGCAGATACATCATTTTCTTGCGGTCCAACCCTGAACTTAAGTTGTAATTACCTAGAGGCAGCACCGCCTCTCTGGAATGCTGGTGGGGCAGACCCCGGTCTAACTTGGGCTCAAAGCACTTATTTCACTACATCCGTCGGCGGAACTGAAACTGGAATCGGTCTGGGTTTTCAAAATACCCGAGCAATTATTTTGCAAGGAAATACCGATACTGCCACCTCTGCTGCAGCACTAGCCGATGCATATACGGTCACAGTTTCCGATGTTGTCTATGACGATTGGTATCTGCCATCAAAGAATGAACTAAATAATCTTCGGGATAAGCGAGTAACTGTTGGTGGTTTTGCGAACTACTACTACTGGTCTTCATCTCAGTACAATGCGTCCAATGCGTGGTCCCATAACTTCTCCCAGGTCAGCCCAACCGCCGTTGGCAAGAACGGCCCCTTCTACATTCGTCCAATTCGAGCTTTTTAGCCCTTCATTTATTTACCTATTCACCTTTTAAATTTTGAATGGGTGAATGATTTGTTGGATTATGAAACCCTTGGTCGTGAGCGTGGACGATACCTAATTTGTCTTCAGAGGGGAATATACCTATCTGTGATCTGGTTTAAGTTATTGGGATAAGGGAGATAGTTTTGAAACAATTCAAGAAGGGCTGGTGGAGAATTCAGCCTAAAGGATCAGGTCTTACAAGTGGGGCGGAATTTGGACTGCGAATCAACCGTATAGTTTTGTTAGTGAATCTGAATTTAATATGGACATTACTTTGAATGAACAATTCAACCCAACCGAGTGGACGTATCCGATTGATAACGGAATTGAAGCGCGAATGCCTTTCTATCAACCTGGGCAGTGCTACGTTCTATCGACCACAAACGACAATTGGTGGTGGGGAACAATTGTTTCGACGTGCGGCTGGACCCCGGCCCCCTGGATCGAAGGCACAGGCGGGCAAGACCCCGGAATCATTTGGTATTGGGTCCGATGACGACTGAATCTAGGTTCGTCTAAACTCAACACGTGAGGCTCAGGGTTAAATCCGCGATTACTTCGGTAATCCTTGCTGGGCTTGCATCGGTGTTTATTTCAGCACCTGCACATGCCGCTGTTTCGACTTTGAATTTAGCATCTACAACCGCAAATGCTGCTGTTGATCCTAACTTTCAAGTTGGAACCACATTAAGTGCAACGAGTTGGGCATCCGCATATGGTGCCACTCAATGGTGGGGAACAACATCAATTTCTGGTGGTGCTATTTCAAGTACCTGGATCGCATGTGACACCACTCAAGGACAGACTTGCCAAAACACGACGAGGTATTTCAGATATCGATTCAACATGCCATCGGATTACTCATCCCCTTCGCTCACAATCAAGTGGCTTGTAGATAATTCTGGCTCAATTTATTTAAATGGAACACAAATTCCAAACTCAATTCACTCGGGTGGGAATAACAGCACTAACACGGCAACTAGAACAACGGGATTCCAAGCTGGTTTAAACACGATAGTTTTTAAAGTTTATGATGGAGGCGGCCTTGCAGGTTTTGCATTTGCAATGCAAATTTCTGCTACGACTGATGGAACAATCACCGGCTATTCAGCAGGAGGAAAAGTTTCCGCAGATATTTCATTCGCTACGACGGCATATTCTAAGAATTTCGGGCAGACTCAAACAGTCCTTGCGACGAGTACAAGCAGTGGGTCAATCACATATTCGGCAGGATCTTCTACCGCCTGCTCTGTTAATTCATCAAGCGGCCTTGTCACTATTTCAGCCGGAACTGGCACGTGTGTAATTACGGCGTCAGTTGCCGAAGATTCGAACTATTTGACCACAGCATCAACAAATTCGGTAACGATTACAGTTTCGCGAATTGCCCAATCTGCCATCACGATCACGCCCGCGGCTGCTAC
>JAURGA010000042.1 GCA_030834095.1 Candidatus Nanopelagicales bacterium
AGTCAGTCAGGAAGGCAAAGGGAATGACGCTTCGAGAGGTCGAAGACAAATCCGGTGGGACCTGGAAAGCAGTAGTAATTGGTTCCTATGAAAGATGCGATCGCGCCCTTTCGATTAAAAAGGCAATAAGCCTCGCAAATTTTTATCAAGTCCCGCTAAATGAATTACTAGGATTAGCATCGGAATCGAAATCGCCTTCGCGCGAGAAAATAACCTTAGATATTCGAGCAGCATCCCACTTAACACACGGGGAATCTGACCTTGAAATCCTTAAAAGATTCGCATCCCTAATCTGCGCGAGACGTGATGATTGGAATGGCGAAGTCTTATCCATACGAGCTACAGATTTAACGACGCTTTCAATTCTATTGAATCTAGATGAACAAGCAACATACGCCTGGTTATTCTCTAAAGGGTTGCTTCTCAACAAGCCCTAATTAGAAAGTAGTTTTTTCACAATACTAGAGCGCAAAAGAGGGCTTTAATATGATGATTCGACCCAGAATTCCGTTGATGTATTTAGCTGAATCTTCTGTTGAAAGTTCAGTAGCAATCTCTACCGCCTCTGAAGCAGCAATTTGATCATCTAGATCGTTCTTGAAAAGAATTTCAAAAAGCGAGATTCGTAAAATATTGCGATCTACCGCTGGCATTCGATCCATATCCCAACCCTGTGCGTATGTCGTAATTAGCTCATCTATTTTGAGGGCATTCGTTTCTACACCGAGAAGCAATTCAAAAACATATTCTCGCTCTGAGAGCTCTATCTCGCCACGGCTCTCTAACAAATCGATTGCTCTTGCGCTGCGGATATCTGCTTCGTATAAAAAATCTAAAGCACGCTTGCGCGCCTTACGGCGTGCGCTCACTAGTTTGCTCGGCCTAAGTAAGCTCCGGTACGGGTATCAACTAGAACCTTTTCATCTTGCTTAATAAAGAGCGGAACCTGAACCGTGATTCCAGTTTCCAAGGTAGCTGGTTTTGTTCCACCGGATGAGCGGTCCCCCTGCAGACCTGGTTCGGTGTATGTAATAGTTAATTCAACTGATGCTGGCAAATCGATGTAAAGCGGGTTGCCTTCGTGAATTGCAACATTTGCTTCGCAATTTTCTAGCATGTAATCAGCTGCGTCTCCAACTGTTGCAGCAGAAATATTCATCTGATCAAATGTTTTCTGATCCATAAATACAAAGTCATCGCCATCTCGGTATAAGAAAGTCATGTCGCGCTTCTCAAGAACGGCAACATCAACCTTAACCCCAGCGTTCAAGGTTCTATCAATAACTTTTCCAGTGGTCACAGACTTCAATTTGGTCCGAACAAAGGCTGGACCTTTTCCAGGTTTTACATGTTGGAATTCAACAACGTTCCAGAGTTGCCCCTCAATATCTAAAGTCATCCCATTTTTTAAATCGTTCGTTGTTGCCATAATCGAAATCCCATTTCCTATTATCCCAGCGTAAGTGGGTAAGAATACCTGAAGCGGAGAGTCAAATTTGCGGGCGTGCGCTAGTTAGCCATGCGTGAGAGTGCAAGTAAGGCCAATCGATATGAATCTGGGCCAAAGCCAGCAATCGTTCCGTTTGCTACCCCTGTAATCACTGAGGTATGGCGAAATTCTTCACGGGACATTGGATTAGAAAGATGCACCTCAATCACGGGAGCCTTGACCATATCCGCAGCATCGCGAATCGCATACGAATAATGTGTGAAGGCCGCTGGATTGAATACAACAGGAGTGCTGGTATCTGCAGCTTCATGCAACCAAGAAATTATCTCTACTTCACTATCACTCTGGCGAACATCACATACAAACCCAAGCTCTTTCCCTGCTGAAACTATTTCCGACTTGAGCCCGTCAAAGTCGAGGTTCCCATAGATGTTGGAATCGCGAAGATCCAATCGCCCCAAATTAGGTCCATTCAGAACTAGTACTTTCATGCTGAAATTCTCTCATATGCGACCGCTATCTGGTCGGAGGTTACTTGTTCTAACCAGATTGGTTTAGCAATATCACTTATGCCTATGAATCTAAGTGTGTTTCCGCGGCTCTTTTTATCGCTAGCCATCAGTTCAAGCAACTTCGGAAATGCGCTTTTCTCATAAGTTATTGGCAGATCAAATTTTGAAAGGAGGGTTCGATGTTGATTAACTATGTCCTGGTCCAAATGTCCTGTGACATTACTAAGTTCAGCGGCAAAAACTAGCCCAATAGAAACCGCTTCCCCATGGCGCAAGTTGTAATTTTCTAACTTCTCAATCGCGTGACCTAAAGTGTGCCCATAATTTAAAATTTCACGAACTTTACTCTCCCGGAAATCTTGCGAAACAACCCGCGCTTTCATATCAGCGCTTAACCAAATCAATTCACTAATATTTTCGGTCGGATTCTTGGCCAGCTCAAGAATTTTCGAGTTGTCAATGAAGCCTGCTTTGATTACTTCTGCCATACCAGCGCTAAAATCTCGAATTGAAAGTGTTTTTAAGAAAGTTTGATCAATGATTACAGATTCCGGAGAATGAAACGCGCCAACCAGATTCTTTCCATGCGAACTATTTACGCCCGTTTTGCCACCAATAGCCGCGTCTACCATTCCTGCTAATGATGTCGGGAATGCATACCAAGAGATTCCGCGAAGCCAAGTAGCTGCGACAAAACCAGCAAGATCTGTTGTTGCACCTCCACCGATCCCCACAATCGCATCACTTCGGGTTAGCCCAAAATCTCCACACACCTTCCATAGCTCAAGTAAATACTCAGGGGATTTTGCTGACTCACCTGCAGGGGTTTCGATAATCTGAACCTCCGAACTCTTTAAGGATTGCAAGTCAAATTTAGTGACAAGTTCAGATGGCGCAATGACTAAAACTTTCTCATGTGACCTAGCAATTTCAGTAAATTGAAGTCGCCAACTTTCGACGAAACAAATGTCATACTTGCGCTCAGCGCCGACGCTAATTGGGTGCATCAATATCTCCAAAAACATCAGCAATCTCCCGAGCCACCTCAGCAGGTTTTCGATTGTCGGTATTAAAACTACGAGTAGCTAGGGCTTCATATATTCCTCGTCGCTTCTCCATCAACTGCATCCATTGTTGACGGGGATTAATGGCCAATAGTGGTCGCTCTTTATTGAATCCGACTCTTGGGGCGGCTTGAGAGATAGAAACTTCTAAATAAAGCACAGGTATCGAACTCGCCTGTAAAAACTCACCAACCGCTGAATCTAAAACTGATCCGCCACCTAGTGCGACTACCCCAGGCTCATCTTTAAGCGCTTTCAATACGATTTCTCGTTCAATTGAACGAAAAGCTGGTTCACCTTCATCCGTAAATATGTCTGCAATCTTCTTGCCCGAAACTCTTTCAATCTCTAAATCAGAATCGAAAATTTCACAATCCCATAATTTTGCTAACTGTCTACCCACTGAGGACTTTCCCGCTCCAGGCGGGCCGATTAGAACCGCCTTAGGCATTAGGCAATTCCTAAATTCGAAACGAAATTTTTAAAGTTACGCGAAACTTCTCCAACGCTATCTCCACCAAACTTCTCCAGAACTGCATCAGCCAGGACCAGCGCAACCATAGCTTCGGCAACTATTCCTGCGGCCGGGACGGCGCAAACGTCGGAACGTTGATTAATCGCTTTGGCGGCCTCACCTGTTGAGGTATCAATAGTGTCGAGCGCTTTGGGAACTGTAGATATCGGTTTCATCGCAGCTCTAACTCTGAGAATCTCACCATTGGTGATACCGCCTTCGGTTCCACCCGCTCGATCAGTCCTTCTGACTATTTTCCCAGAACTATTCTTTTCAATTTCATCATGCGCACTAGAGCCTCGTCGTCGAGCCGATTCAAATCCATCACCAATTTCAACGCCTTTAATCGCTTGGATTCCCATAAGCGCCCCTGCTAATTTCGAGTCGAGACGTCGATCCCAATGTGTGTGGGAACCAAGTCCAACTGGAACATTAAACGCCAAGACTTCTACTACTCCGCCAAGAGTGTCGCCATCTTTGTGAGCGCTCTCAATTTCAGCAACCATCGATGCACTCAAAAATTTGTCCGAAGATCTGACCGGATCTTCATCGATTAAATTTTTATCTGAATAGGAAGGTAATTTGTAGTCGCCCTTGGCTTGCACAGTTCCGATCGACACAACGTGGCTCATTATTTGGATACCGACGCTCTGTTCCAAGAAAGCTCTTGCTACAGCTCCGAGCGCAACCCGCGCAGCTGTTTCACGGGCACTTGCTCTCTCTAAAATTGGCCTCGCATCTTCGAAATCAAACTTCTGCATTCCAGCTAAGTCGGCATGGCCTGGTCTTGGTCTTGTCAGTGGCGCATTTCGCGCGAGTTCTTTCAATTCATTTTTATCAATTTTTTCTGGAGCCATAACTTTTGACCACTTTGGCCACTCAGAATTAGCTATTTGTAGCGCGATCGGACCACCTTGCGATAGTCCATGTCGGACTCCGCCCAGTATCGAAACTACATCAGCTTCAAATGTTTGTCTGGCACCTCTACCGAAACCTAAACGCCGCCGCTTCAAATCTGTGTCAATCATCTCTTTGGTAATTTCGATATGTGCGGGCATTCCCTCAAGAATTGCGCTTAGAGCTGGACCGTGAGACTCACCTGCCGTCAACCAACGAATCACGATTCACTCCCTAAATTACTTAGCGCGATAAGCCAATCGCAGGGTTCTATTGTGGCAGAAAGTGCATAGCCGTCGCTCAAAATAACGCTAAATAATGGGTAGAAATCCAAGGAAGATAAATGGCGCGAATGGAATGCTAATATTTCTCTGCCTACTCCGGTTCTTAATCGCCAAATACCAGATTGCAAAGAGTCCTCCTAAAATCCAAGAGAAGCTCAGGCCCTCTAGCCATTTCGTGAAGCTCGGAACCCAGAAGGACAATACCCAGAACAACTTGAGATCTCCTGCACCAATCTGCCCTCCAAAGAATATAAGCAACGCCAGAGTGATGAGGGTTACGTAAATCAAATAGGAGAAGTTCAGATACAGATCTTGCGATAAATTTAAGGCCAGACCAATTAACAGAAGTAGAACTAGATCTCGGTTTCGAATGATTCGGTGGCGCAAATCAGAGAACGAGATAACAACTGCTCCAAGAAGAAATAAGAGCAATTCAACCAGGCGTAACATTCCGTAAACCTAGTCGGATAAGTGATGACGGATTCCTTCCCTGTGGATAGAGCTAATCTGCAGCGATGAGCGAGAGCAGCGCAGAGCGCATTTCTGAGACATCAAATTTAACTCCAGAGAAAATCTCGATTTGAAAGAGCGCCTGTTCAACAAGCAACTCTTTGCCAGAAATTACTCGACCGCCTAGGTCTTCGAAGTGTTTCACGAGTTGGGTAGGCCAAGGTTTATAGATCGCCTCTAGCAAAACCCCACTCGTTCTCTTGGTATTTAATACATAATCGTCAAAACTGCCCGCCGGTGTTGTCTGGATTATCAGATCGTAATCATCTAGTGGATGCGCTAAATCTCGCTTATGAATTAGCAATTTTGGCGCCGCCTTTGCTAGCGCGGACATTCTGGAATCTGAGCGTAGAAATACATCTACCTCTCTAACCTTAGAATTTAAAGCACCCATTGCGGCGCGAGCCGTGCCGCCGCCGCCAATAATTGCAACTTTAGATTCCTTGGAGACTTCTAGCAGGTTTCTAAATGCCAAATAATCGGTCGATGTAACTTTCCAAGTCCCATCTGATTTATAAAGAGTATTACCAGAGTGAATAGATTCTGTGACCGAATCGACGTTCTCACAGAATTGTAAAACGATCTCCTTCAGGGGCATGGTTAGTGAAAATCCTGACCACTCTTTATTCGATTCCTTCGATGTGGCATCAAGATAAAAATCGGAAAACGAATTCTCATTGACTTCAATTGCACTGTATGAAGATTTCAATCCCAGCAATTGGTAGGCGTGGCTGTGAATCTTTGGTGATAATGAGTGAGAAATTGGTGAACCAAGAACGGCTGCTTTGATCATTTGAACTTACCTGCTGCCACATTTTTGTTGAACTCGGTATTCCATTCTGAGAACTCCGTGAAATCTTTCGTGAACCTAGTGTCCTTGGGCGCGACTGTTATGAAATACAGCCAATCGCCGATAGCTGGATTTAAGGTTGCCTCAATCGCATCGTTACTAGGATTAGCAATCGGGGTTGGTGGTAGACCGGCGAATCTGTAGGTGTTATATGGCGAATTAATCTTTGTGGCTTTGTTCGAAAGCATGATCTGGCCCTGAGAATTAGTTGCAAATTGCACCGTTGCATTTAATTGTAAGGCCATTCCTATCTTCAAACGGTTGTAAATAACTCGAGCTACTTTGGAGAAGTTACTTGGGTCTCCCTCAATCTGAACCATCGAGGCAATCGTCAATACCTCAAAAGGTTTGTATTTATCGAAGCCAGCATCGACACCTAATCGTGCGTATTCGCTCTTCGCCTTTGCGACCATAGTTTGCAGAGCTCTTTCAACGCTGGTATTTGCTTCAAAAGAATAGCGCGCTGGAAAGAGCGAACCTTCCAAGGAGTTACGTGAATTCGCATAAACCGGCTTTACTGATCCGTAGTCAGTTTTAGTCCGAGCGATATTCTCATTTGTCTTTAACAATGAAAGCACGCTCGCAAAAGTCGAGCCCTCTCTAACAACCAGGGCGCTCTTCATGCGCTTTGGATCCAATAATTGTTCGATTGCAGTCCTTGCCGGTATTTGAGTTTGAATTGAGTGGGACCCGGGGCTTATTCCTGATGCCTTAGGGTCCCTATTAAATTCCTCAATGAACTTAGTTGCACTCTTTACAACCCCTTGATTCTCAAGATTCTGCGCGATTGAACTTCCTAATTCGCCATCTTGAACCAAAAATACAATCTCGCTCCCCGGATTGTTTGGTGAGAAGTCATTGTTAGGTTGTAGGCGAAGAAAACCAAAGAGAAGCAGGGCACAAAGACCAGTGATTAAAAATATTCGACGCTGAAGTCTCATTTCGTATAACGATTCATCGGTTCACCCTGAATACGTTCCTGATTTAGCGCCGACTCTAAAATCGCCGCCGCTGCCATTGAATCGATTTCATTCTTGGAGCTCTTGGAATTAAGCCCCGCTTCTCGCAAGCTTCGACTTGCCGAAATCGTCGTAAGTCGCTCATCAATCAAATAAATAGGGTTTTCAGTAATTTCAATAACTTTTGAAGCAAAATCAGAAACACTTTTGCTCTTCTGGCTCTCGACACCAGATAAGTGTGATGGGAAACCTATCGCTGTGTATATCGGTTGATACTCTTGATAAAGCGATGAAATTTCACTTATCAAACTCGCTTCCGAATTCTGAAGAAATCTTAGCGGTGTAGCCAAGATCCCAGAAGCATCGGTAACCGCTACCCCGATTCGAACATCGCCAAAATCAAAAGCAATTCTCCGACCTG
>JAURGA010000051.1 GCA_030834095.1 Candidatus Nanopelagicales bacterium
ACCAACTAGGACGACGATAAAAACTGCAATGAATAACGCCCCAAGCGTTAAGAGTCTGCGAGTTCTATAACTCAAGAACTTACTTCTTAAATTCAGTGACGACGTAGTCGATGCAGTCTGTAAGTTTCTTAACATCGTTTGCATCAATCGCAGGGAACATTCCAACCCGCAATTGGTTCTTGCCAAGTTTGCGATATGGATCTGTATCTACAATGCCATTTGCCCGCAGAATCTTTGCGATTTCTAGCGCATCGATCGCATCATCAAAGTTAATTGTTCCTACGACCTTGGATCGCATTGCTGGATCTGTAACAAATGGAGTTGTGTAATCATTTTTCTCGGCCCATGAATAGAGATGATCAGAAGATTGGGCAGAGCGACCGGCTGCAAACTTTAGGCCACCATTTGAATTCATCCAGTCAATCTGATCTGCCAACAAGATGATTGTTGCAAGTGCTGGGGTGTTGTAGGTCTGATCAAGTCTTGAATTTTCAATGGCTATAGTTAGATCGAAGAAAGCCGGAATAAAGCGCCCACTTGCTTTGATTTTCTCAACGCGAGCTATGGCTGCTGGGCTCATGATTGCGATCCAGAGTCCGCCATCTGATGCGAAAGATTTCTGTGGTGCAAAGTAATAAACATCGCATTGCGACATATCTACATCAAGTCCACCTGCTGCAGATGTTGCATCAACTAACACGAGCGCACCTTCTGTGCCAGCGGGTCGAGTTATCGGCATTGAAACACCAGTGCTAGTTTCGTTGTGGGTTAGTGCGTAAACATCAACTCCCGCTTCTGCTACTGCAACTGGGTGTGCACCTGGTTCTACTTTGATAACCGTTGGATCATCTAAAAAAGGCGCATCTTTTGCTGCTGCAGCGAACTTAGAGGAGAACTCACCAAAAACTAGGTGCTGTGATTTCTTTTCAATTAAACCAAATGTTGCAATATCCCAGAATGCAGTAGAACCACCGTTTCCTAAAACAACCTCATAACCCTCTGGCAGATTAAAAAGTGATGTAAGTCCAGTGCGAACTCGGTTTACAACGTTCTTGACTGGCTTCTGGCGATGCGATGTTCCCAGAATTGAACTCCCACCATTTGCTAATGCAGCAAGTGCCTCGGGACGGATCTTTGATGGGCCACAACCAAAACGGCCATCAACTGGTTTCAAATTATCTGGGATTTTAATTTCGCTCATGGGTAGAGCCTACGGGTTCAGGCGATTAACTTGCCAATCGGTTTTTTGTGAGTCCGAACGCGCATAGCGCAAGCGATCATGCAATCTGGAATGGCGGCCCTGCCAAAACTCGATACTGACTGGGCGCACTAAATATCCGCCCCAATATTCTGGTCTCGGCACAACCGACCCTTCCGGATACTTCTCTGCGAGCTGCGCATACTTTGCTTCAAGTGTTTCTCTCGAATCTAATTCAGTTGACTGCGCACTTGCAGTCGCACCAATTTGACTGCCCCAAGGCCGGGCTGCAAAGTAATCATCGCTCTCGCGCGCACTTACTTTTTCAGCAGTTCCGGTAATTATTACTTGGCGCTCCATTGGATACCAAGGAAATACAAGTGAGACTTTTGGATTGTTTGCAATTGCGTCGGCTTTTCGCGACAGGTAATTTGTGAAGAAGGTAAAGCCATCAGATGAAACATCTTTCAAAAGAACGGATCGGCCAACTGGTGCGCCATCCGTAATTGTCGAGAGTACCATCGCATTAGCTTCGACCACCATAATGTTTTCGCTGGCCTCGCGAAGCCACTTCTTGAATTGCTCAATTGGATCGCGGGCAAGGTCGGCTTCAGTCAAGCCAGCCTGGCCATATGAAAGGCGCATCGCCCGAATGGTCTCCCGATTGATTTCGCTCATGGCTGTATCTAACTTCACTTTCGCCCCGCCTGCATCTTGCGACCGTTTAGGCGCCCCTAGTTTGGTTTCATCCGCAAAAGTGTGGACAATACGCATAACTAATTGAGGGAGCCTGTCGTGTCAGAAGTTTTTAAGCCCGGTCTTGAAGGCGTTATCGCATTTGAATCTGAAATCGCAGAGCCGGACAAAGAAGGTAGCGCGCTTCGCTACCGCGGCGTTGATATCGAAGATCTTGTTGGCCGCGTAACTTTCGGAAACGTTTGGGGCTTGTTAGTAGATAACGAATTTAATCCAGGTCTTCCTGCAGCAGAACCATTTCCAATCCCAGTTCACTCCGGAGATGTCCGCGTAGATGTGCAATCTGCAATCGCAATGCTTGCACCTGCTTGGGGATTCAAACCTTTACTAGATACAACAGATGAGGAAGCTCGCGTACAACTTGCTCGCACTTCAGTGATGGTTCTTTCATATGTTGCA
>JAURGA010000034.1 GCA_030834095.1 Candidatus Nanopelagicales bacterium
AAGTGGTAGAAATCAGGAAGTCACAAATAACACTGCTTATAGAAGTATTTATCCACTAACTCATTACAATAATTTCGAAAATAATCCATATGGAATTGGCCAGGCAGCAACCGAGTATTTGGTGGCTTCAGTGGGATTTGAGAAATTCTTAAATATTTGGAAATTCACCAAAAGCGAGCAAAGCTTTGAAAAGGGTTTCAAGAAGGCTATTGGTATAGATATTTCCGATTTCTATTCGAAGTTTGACGTAGCCAGGTCAAGCATGAAAATAGGACCTCCATAATTTCTTTCTAACCGTAAGTATTGTTTATAAAAAAAGTAAGAGACAATATCCACTATGCCACTATCGTTTTATATCCATATCCCATACTGCGTTAAGCGCTGTGGCTACTGTGATTTCAATACCTACACCCCAGGTGAATTAAAAGAGGGCAGTGATATTGCACAAGTTTCAAATGGCTACATCGATCTCTTGATCCAAGAGACAAAACTAGCTCGTACCGAAGTTAAAACCAATGAACCCATTCCAACAATTTTCTTTGGTGGTGGAACTCCGACCCTTATGGAACCAGCTGATTTGGGTCGCGTCCTTAAAGCACTTGAAGCCGATTTTGGTTTCGCTAGAAATATTGAGATAACAATTGAAGCAAACCCCGATACCGTATCAAAAGAGAAGTTAGAGGCCTTGCGAAGTGTTGGGATTAATCGGATTTCATTTGGAATGCAATCAGCGGCGCCACATGTTTTGGCTGTGCTTGATCGAACACACAATCCAGAGAATGTGGTTAAGGCGACCAACTGGGCGAGGGAAGTCGGGTTTGAACAAGTAAGTGTTGATTTAATTTATGGAACACCTGGCGAGAGTATTGCTGATTGGGAAGCAACCATTGATTCTGCTCTGGCGTTACCAATCAACCATATTTCGGCATATGCGTTGATAGTCGAAAGTGGAACAAAGCTTGCGGCACAAGTGAAACGTGGGGAAGTTGTGATTCCTGATGATGATCAGACTGCCGATAAGTATTTGTTAGCGGATGAAAAATTTAGCAGGGCCGGCTTTACTTGGTATGAACTTTCAAATTGGGCAAAGCCTGGTGGGGAATGCCGACACAATATTGCCTATTGGGAAGGTGCAAATTGGTGGGGACTTGGGCCAGGCGCGCATTCACATATAGATGGGATGCGTTTTTGGAATGTTAAACATCCAAATGCATATCGCGAGCGACTTGAATTAAATCAATCTCCTGTTATGGAGAGCGAAACCTTGAAAATGGAGGAGAAAGAGAACGAGCGAATAATGCTTGAAATTCGCATGCCTGAAGGAATTGCAAAGAACTCTTTAGGTGATGCAGCACTCCTCAGATTAGAGAGTTACCTTGCAGGTGGTCAGATTTCGAAGGAGCAATGGGAGAAAGGGCAGATTTCGCTGACTTTATCCGGGCGCTTGATGGCAGATCGAATCGTTCGAGAAATATTGTTGTAGTAGCGTTTGCCTATGCAATTAGCCCATGACGTCTTGCTCGGCCTATTAGCCGTTGTATTCCTAGTTTCCGGCGCCATGAAGTTAAGTGGTAATCCAAAGGGACTTAAAGGTACAAGGGATGTAAATATCGGTGACCGAATTGCCCGGCTGATTGGTCTGGTAGAAGCAGTTGCTGCAATTGGCTTGATCTATGCACTTAGATATCCAGATGAGCTAATTGGCTGGCTTGCAATTTTGGTTCTGTGGATTGCCATGGGGATTACGGTTTACGCACACTCGAAGGCAAACAAAATGAAGACTTCTGCTCCTGCAGTGGTTTTACTGCTCCTGCTTTCTGTAGTTCTTGTAATTAACTAATTTGGATTTGAAATGGAATTAACAATGCAAAATCGACAGCTCGAGATTCTTCGGGCAATTGTTGATGAATACGTTGCGACTGAAGAACCAGTTGGTTCGAAGGTAATCGCTGAAAAGCATGGACTTGGCGTTTCGCCGGCCACAATTAGAAACGATATGGCCGTTCTTGAAGATGCTGGGCTAATCAAGCAACCACATACAAGTGCGGGAAGAATTCCGACAAACAGTGGCTATCGAATGTTCGTCGATAAGATTGCCGAAATCAAGCCGCTGTCTTCTGCCGAGCGTCGAGCAATTGAAAATTTCTTGGATGGCGTAGTTAATTTAGATGATGTTTTTACAAGAACTGCAAAACTTCTGGCACAGATTACAAAGCAGGTTGCCGTTATCCAGTATCCAGCTGAAGACAAGGTTGTTTTGGCTGGAACCGCAAATTTGGCTCGTTCTACCCAAGAGGTTTCTATCGCAATTCACCCAATTCTTGAAGCTCTGGAAGAGCAAGTCGTACTTCTTCGTTTATTGTCAGATGCTGGCACTTCACTGCAGGTAAAGATTGGTGAAGAGCAGGGTGAAAGTTCACTTAAGACAACGAGTTTGGTTTCGATGAGTTTTGGAAGTGGTGCGGAAAATCATGGGGCACTTGGAATTTTGGGGCCTACTCGAATGGATTACGCGAGTTCGATGGCTGCGGTAAATACCGTTGCAAGATATATCAGTGGTTTCTTAGGGGATAAGGCTTAGATGGCTGATTATTACGCAACCCTTGGCGTGGACCGCGACTCTTCGTTCGATGAAATCAAGAAGGTTTATCGCAAACTAGCCCGGGAATATCATCCTGATGTAAATCCAGATCCAGATGCATCTGAAAAATTCAAAGAGATTACAACTGCTTATGAAATATTGAGTGATCCAGAGAAACGTCAACGCTATGACTTAGGAGGAGATCCCTTTTCACAATTTGGTGGTGGACAGAATTTTGGTTTCGGCGACATCATGGATGCCTTCTTTGGTGGCGGTGGACAAAATCGTGGACCACGTGCCCGGATGCGCGCTGGCCAAGATGCGTTGATTCGAGTCGAACTCGATTTAGCAGAAGCTTGTTTTGGAACTGATCGCGAATTGAATTTAGAGACTGCCTCAACTTGCGATAAGTGTTCTGGTTCTGGCTGTGCAAGTGGATCAAAGCCAAGTGTTTGTGGAATTTGTAAAGGCCGCGGAGAGACCCAACAAGTTACACGTTCGATTATTGGCCAAGTCATGACAAGTCGGCCATGTGCTGCTTGCCAAGGTTATGGCAGCGTTATTTCTGATCCATGCTTAGAGTGCTCTGGCGATGGCCGAGTTCGTTCTAGAAAAGTTATCCCAGTGAAAATTCCAGCAGGAGTTGAAACTGGAAACCGTATTCAGATGAGCGGCGCTGGCGAAGTTGGTCCTGGTGGTGGACCTGCCGGAGATCTTTATGTAGAAATTGTCGAAGTGGCTCATGACTTTTTGGTGCGTGAGGGAAATGATCTACATATCTCGATTGTTATTCCTATGACATCTGCAGCCCTTGGCGCTAACGTGATGATTGAAACACTAGATGGGCCAAAAGAGGTAACTGTTAAATCTGGTTTTGTAAGTGGAGATACCGTCCTATTAAAGGGTTTAGGTATGAGTAAATTGCGTGGTCCTGGACGCGGAGACTTGATTGTGCATGTTGAAGTTACAACTCCAGGTAAGTTGAACAAAGAACAAGAGGATTTACTGAAGTCACTTGCTAAATCACGTGGTGAAAAAAGTGATGATGTTGAGATTCATCGCAGAAGCAGCACCCAGAGCACAGGGTTTTTTGGTCGATTTAGAGATGCGTTTCACCGCTAAATGCTGACCCTTTTCTTGGTTGATAAGTTAGAAGATTCAAATTTAATTGAAGTTTCTGGCGATGAAGCCCATCACGCGATAAAGGTGCTTCGGATAACTGTCGGCGAAGAGATTTTGATATCGGATGGCGTCGGAAATTGGGTTCGGGCAAGCGTTGAAAATATTGAGAAGAAAGCGTTTACGGCTAAGGTCTTAGAACATGGATTACAGCCAGAGAAATCTCCAAGGTTAATTGTGGTGCAAGGTCTTCCAAAGTCTGATCGAGTCAAAGATGCAATCGAGATACTGGTTGAGTCAGGTGTTGATCTAATTATTCCTTGGCAGGCCGATAGAAGTATCTCGAAATGGCGACAAGATTCTCTAGATAAATGGCAGAGTGCTGTGGTTGCAGCAACTAAGCAATCTCGGAGATTTAGAAAGCCAGAAATAATTGATGGCTTAACACTCTCACAACTTCTGGAAATCGAAAGTGAAAACAGCGCTGTCCTGGTGATGCACGAGTCAGCAACAACGAAGTTATCTGAAGTTGTAACTTCGAAATTTGGAGGAATGAGTGAAATCATTATCGTGATTGGGCCTGAAGGTGGAATTAGCGAGAGCGAACTATCAATTTTAGAGAGCGCTGGTGCTCACATAGTTGGGCTCGGACCAGAAGTTTTTCGAAGCGCGCATGCAGGAGGCGCCGCTTTGAGCGCGGTATCTGCTTTGATTGGGAGGTGGTGATTTCGAAATGAGTTGCTTATTCTGCAAAATGTCAGCGGGTGAAATTCCGGTTGAGTTCGTTTTCGAATCTTCAAATGTCTTTGCTATCAAAGACATCGCTCCTCAGGCTCCGACTCACATCCTTATAATTCCTAAAGCTCATTATGAAAACGCTGCAGAGCTTTCAGTTAATGCTCCTGGCGTTCTTCCCGAGATGCACGGGGCCGCTGCCAAAATTGCAGTAGATCTCAACCTGGATGGCTATCGAAGTGTCTTTAATACCGGCGCAAGCGCAGGTCAGAGCGTATTTCACGCTCATCTGCATATTCTTGGCGGGCGTCCGTTCGCCTGGCCGCCCGGTTAAAAGTAAGATTTCCCTCAATGGACCCCATTAAAACTGCGCTAATTACTGTGCCAACCGCGATTCCTATGGTCGCGCTTACTGGAGCCCAAGATGCTCACCTTCGTATTTTCGAAAAAACCTTCCCAAATATTTCTATCACTGTTCGTGGCAATGAAATTTTTGCTGGCGGAGATTTATCGCAAATAGCAAAATTCGAAGCACTCGTTCGCGAATTATTGGTTTTGCTGCGTGCCGGCCAGAGTCTAAATAGCGATGCGATTCTGCGTTCAATTGAAATGTTTAATCATGAGCCAGTTGATCATCCAGCCGAAGTTCTTTCGCTAAATATTTTGAGCAACCGCGGAAAAACAATCCGCCCAAAGACCGCAAATCAGAAGCGATATGTTGAAGCGATAGATGGGAACACAATAACTTTTGGTGTTGGCCCAGCAGGAACTGGAAAAACTTACCTAGCAATGGCTAAAGCAATACAGGCTCTGCAATCAAAGCAAGTAAATAGAATTATCTTGACCAGACCAGCCGTCGAAGCGGGAGAGCGCCTTGGTTTCTTGCCAGGAACTCTGCAAGAGAAGATTGATCCATATCTGCGCCCACTCTTTGATGCGCTGCACGACATGATTGACCAAGATTCGATTCCAAGACTTATGCAATCTGGAATCATAGAGATTGCACCGCTTGCATATATGCGTGGTCGCACTCTGAACGATGCTTTTATCATTTTAGATGAAGCGCAGAATACTTCTGCCGAACAGATGAAGATGTTCTTGACTCGCCTTGGTTTCGGATCAAAGATGGTCATTACTGGTGACATCACGCAGGTTGATTTACCTCACGGTTCGCAATCTGGGCTGAAGGTCGTCCACGAAATTCTTGAAGGTGTAGATGACATAATATTTATTCGTTTAGATTCTGAAGATGTTGTTCGAAATCGACTTGTTGGTGACATCGTTAATGCATATGGAAGACATGACGAAGATAAAGTTGTTCCACCGAATGTAACGAGATCAATTCGATCTGGAAGCGGTGATCGCTAATTCCCATGGGAATAGAAATTGCTAATAACAGCGGTATAGCTTGCAATGAAGATGAAATTGTTGATGTTGCCGCATTTGCGCTGGAGAAAATGGGAATTCACCCTGAATCAGATTTAGGAATCACTCTGGTAGATGAAGATGAAATCACTAAATTGCATATTCAATGGATGGATCTACCGGGTCCAACAGATGTTCTGTCCTTCCCAATGGATGAATTGAAACCCTTTTCGGCAGGTGATGGGCCTGGAATCATCGGGGACATTGTTATTTGTCCGCAATTTGCTGCAAAGCAGGCAATCAATCATTCAACCGCAGATGAGATTTCGTTATTAACAGTCCATGGAGTTCTTCACTTATTGGGCTTCGATCATGTCGAGGAAGAGGAACACAAAGTTATGTTCGGACTTCAAGATAAGACCCTAGCGGAATGGAAAGCAAAGTAAATGGAGACTCTTAAGTTTTTATTTGATGCAATCGTCTGGCTGGTAATCGGTTTCTATATCGGTCGCACATTTGGCAAGAAGCACAACCTAGATTTCGCACGAGTTATTGCAATACTTCCTGATTCTTTGGTCAGAACTTTGCGCAAGGCCGGCATTAAGTTACGCGCTGGTCAGTTCTCAAATGAAGAAGAACTTCGCGAAGCGGTAGACCAGGCGAGTCAGCATGGCCTGGTTGAAGAATCTGAACGCGAAATGATCCAATCAGTATTCGAATTAGGAGATACCTTGATTCGAGAATTGATGGTTCCGAGAACCGAAATTGTCTGGATTGAAGGCGATAAAACTCTTCGCCAAGGACTTTCGCTTGCACTGCGCTCTGGTTTCACCAGAATCCCGGTAATCGATGAGAATCTAGATAATGTTATTGGCATTGCATATGTAAAGGATCTTGCGAGAAGAACACACGAGCATCGGGAATCCGAATCTAGTGAGAATGTTGTAGAACATGTTCGCAAAGCGACATTCGTTCCTGAAACCAAGACCGCTGCCGAGCTTTTGAAAGAGATGCAACGCGATCAAATTCATATGGCAATTGTTGTCGATGAATATGGTGGCACTGCAGGGCTGATTACCATCGAAGATATTCTCGAGGAAATCGTTGGCGAGATTGCAGATGAGTATGACGATGATGATTTAGAAATAGAGTGGCTTTCAGAGACTAGCGCCCGCCTTTCAGCGAGATTGCATATTGAAGATTTTGCCTCAAACTTCAAGATTGAAATTCCAGAATCAGAGCGTGAAGATGTGGATAGCATCGGCGGATTGTTGGCAAAAACTTTAGGCCGAGTGCCAATTGCAGGAAGCACAATCTCAATTGCTGGAGTTAAATTAACTGCAGAGCGTCCAGTTGGACGTCGTCATAGAATTGCCACAGTTCTGGCCCAAAGAATCGTTGATGAAGCGGAGAACGTTCTTGAGCAATAATCCTGAAGATTTAAAGTTATTGACTCTCGCAAAAGCGACAATGGCTCGAAGTAATTCGAAGTCTGCTGCAGGCCTTAGAGATAACACTGGCAGAACTTATGTTGCGATACCGGTAAAGAGCGGTGATTTCGAAGTTGATTCACTTATTGCAGTATTAGTTGTTGCTAAAGCCAGTTCGATAAGTGGCATTGAGGCCGTAGTTATTTGCGGACAGGAACCAGCAGTTTCAAGCATCTCGGCAATAAAGAGCGAAGATTCGGGCGCAAAGATATATCTAGCAAGCGAAGCGGACGAATTAATTTCGCTTTGAGTAAGTAGCTACAGGTAGAATGAACGGATGCGTATCGTTAGATTCTCGCCAAATGCCAATTCTGGTTTAGGAAATGATCCACTTTTCGGAGTATTAAATGACGAAGACCAGATTTTAGTTCTCCGCGGCGATCCGATTTATAGTGGCATCGTTCCAACCGAATCTAAAGTTGCCCTGGCTGATGTTCGTCTACTTGCACCCGTAATTCCTAGAAGCAAAGTTGTCTGCGTTGGTAAGAATTATGCAGATCATGCGGCCGAGATGGGCTCAGATGTTCCAAAGGAGCCAGTAATTTTCTTGAAGCCTAATACCTCAGTAATCGGGCCAAATGATTTGATTCAGTGGCCACGAATGAGTGAGCGCGTAGATTTTGAAGGCGAACTAGCTGTTGTTATAAGCCGAATTTGTAAAGATGTTCCGGTAGAAAAAGTTGATGATGTTATCTTCGGTTACACAATTGGAAATGATGTAACTGCGCGAGACCTTCAGAAAGTTGATGGCCAGTGGAATCGTGCTAAAGGTTTCGACACATTCTGCCCACTTGGACCATGGATTGAAACTGATTTCATTCCTGGCGCACAGAAGATAATCACGACTTTAAATGGAGAGATAAAGCAATCTGAACCCTTGTCTTCGATGAACTTTAAAATTCCGCAAATTATCAATTTCATTTCATCCGTGATGACATTGCTTCCTGGCGATGTAATTCTTACCGGCACGCCTGCCGGAATCGGTCCGATGCCAGCTGGCGCCGAAGTTACTGTGATGATTGAGGGAATTGGCTCACTTTCCAATAAGGTATCGCCTCGTGCCAACTAATACATCTGATAGACCAGTTCGAGTTCGCTTCGCGCCTTCGCCAACCGGCGACTTGCACGTCGGAAATATCAGAACTGCTCTTTTCGATTGGGCCTATGCCCGTCACACCGGTGGCCAATTTATTTTTAGAATCGAAGATACCGATCGCGAACGTGTGACCGATGAGTACATAAAAGCGGCTCAAGATACTTTGAAGTGGCTCGGTTTAAATTGGGATGAGGGTCCAGAAGTTGGGGGACCATATGGCCCATATTTGCAGAGCGA
The DNA here is from genome assembly GCA_030834095.1 of Candidatus Nanopelagicales bacterium. Classification (GTDB taxonomy): domain Bacteria; phylum Actinomycetota; class Actinomycetes; order Nanopelagicales; family Nanopelagicaceae; genus AAA044-D11. The sequence continues at coordinate 8,624 of JAURGA010000034.1, forward strand.
ACGTTTAGATATTTATGCCGAATGGTCAGCTAAGTTTCTTGCCCAAGGCGATGCTTATCATTGCTACTGCTCTTCCGAGGAATTAGAAGCGAGACGCGAAGCGCAGAAGGCAGCGAATGTAGCACCCGGTTATGACGGTAAATGCCGCACAATTAGTAGTGATGATTTAGCAAAGTATAAGAGCGAAGGTCGTTTGCCGGTCTTGCGGATGCGTATGTCAGATGGTTCGACAACCTTCACTGATTCAATTCGTGGCGATGTCACTTTCGATCACAACTTCGTTCCTGACTTTGTTCTGGTTCGTGGCGATGGTTCTCCGCTGTATACGCTTGCAGTTGCAGTTGATGATATTTTGATGAAAGTTACCCACGTTCTGCGTGGCGAAGACTTGCTCTCATCTACACCAAGACAAATTCGGGTCTATCAAGCAATGGGAGTTAGTGAATCTGACTATCCAACCTTTGCTCATTTACCTTTCGTAATGGGCCAAGACAATGCAAAACTTTCAAAGCGAAATGGCGAAGTTTCTATTGCATGGTATCGCGAACGTGGTTTCTTACCTGAAGCAATATGTAATTACTTGGCACTTCTAGGTTGGTCACCAGGAGATGATCGCGAAAATGTGACGATGAAGGAATTAACCGAACTCTTCACCGTTGAACGTGTTCATTCAAGTCCTGCCCGTTTTGATATGAAGAAGCTTGAAGCCATAAATGGTGACAAAATTCGTGAACTTACCCTTGATGAATTATTGAAGCGCACCACTCCATTCCTGATAAAAGATGGCGTGATTACTGGAACACCAGAAGAGCTCGATGTCGTAAAGAGCGCGCTACCTATTATTCAGGAGCGCATTGCTACTTTGGCTAAAGTATCACAGATGCTTAAATTCTTATTTGTTAGCAAGTTTGAAGTCGACGCCGAAGAACTGCCAAAAATTAAAGATGAACAGGCACAGGCAGTTTTAAAGAAATCAAACGATGTTCTGCAGAAGCTAGAAAATTGGGATCACGAATCTATTCATATGGCTTTAAAGAGTGCGCTGATTGAAGGGTTGGGCCTAAAGCCAAGAGTTGCATTCGGAGCTGTTCGAATTGCGGTGACCGGAAGCCATATTTCACCACCACTATTTGAATCTATGGAACTCCTAGGTCGCAGCCGCAGCCTCGAGCGAATTGCAGGTTCAATAAGCTAATCAGGTATCCTTTGGCCGGAGAATTTATTCTTTGGGGTATGGGGTAATTGGCAGCCCTGCTGATTCTGGTTCAGTAAGTCTAGGTTCGAGTCCTGGTACCCCAGCGCTGTAAAAAACTTAATAGCAGTAAATCTTGGCCCCGTCGTCTAGTGGCCTAGGACTCTGGCTTCTCAAGCCAGCTACGCGGGTTCGAATCCCGTCGGGGCTACAAATACCTAGGATGAATAAGGACTTATTTAAAGCGTAGACGTCGTTTGACTTTTTTCTTCAAACGGCGGATTAACTCTTTTGAGAGTGTTTTTCCAGGCATTCGTGCAAATAAATGCATGTCAACGCCAACCATAGCCCGCGCAGCAGTAGCTATCGAGATAGTCGTCACAGGTGAATTTACTCCAGTTGGAATTTTTGAAAAATCATTTCTATCGATATCTCCAACAATCGTAATTCCAAGTGACTTTATCTGTTCCACACTCTTCAAATTAATTTCGGCCGCCTTGGCGACCGCCCATTCTGGCGTGAAGATTTTTTCATCGCTAGTCTCAAAAATGTTAGAACCCGTTAGGGCTTTCACATTTCCCCTTCGAATGAATAACTCATAAGAATCCCAATTCAGATCCTTCGGATAGGTGCGGTTAATTTCGAGCAGTAGCGCAGACTCATTAAAAGTAAGGGAACGATTCATCTCTTTGTGGACTGGCTCTCGAATTATTCCGGATGGGATACCAGCCAATTCTGAAAATGAGTTATAGAGAAAATTAGGATTTGATTCATCCACCGCAATTAAAGAGATATTTTCCACACCAAAAACCTCTGCCCACCTAGAGACAACATCGCCATGCAAATTTCGGAGCCAGAAAGAGGGGGTGTATCTAGATTCACCGGGAGTTTTAAAGATTGAATCCAGCCATTTTGTATAGGAGAGCTTAACCCCATATTTTAAATACTGCTGATACGAACTGGCCAACATAAATGGCAATGGCCGCCATGTGAAAATAATTTCAACATCCATTCCTTTAATTTTTCCTGCCAAGTTGGCTAATTGTTCGTCGTTCGCCTGTGAGAAAAATTCACTGCTAATGACTGAAATGTTCTTACTTGATGTAATCTTCTGCTCCAATTTCTCCCATTCGACCGGAGCCATTAACCGGCCACCACGTTTACTCCAACCCCAGGTCTTCTCAATAATGGACCACGCTGCACGATGATGCGCATTGCCTGCGAGTTTCGGATAACTGAATCCGCTTGCTCGCAATTCACCTCTAACTTCACTTAAGGCTTGTTGCAATGCGGTAGTCCCAGTTTTATGAAATCCAGGATGAATGATTAGCTTCTTCAATTTAGCCACCGATTAGTCGTACGCCGTTAATCAGAATAATTGCAATCCCAACAAATATTCCAAGCTGCCTTCTGGGCAACCAAGAGACTAACTTTGCTGCAATTGGTGCCATCAATACTCCACCAAGAGCCAATCCGCCAACAGCAGCCCAATCAATATCTAGGCGAGCAATGTTTGCTAAGAAGGCCAAGCTTGCGCAGACCGCGACGATAAATTCAGCGGCACTTACGGTACCAATAATTTTTCTTGGTTCAGTCTGGGTCGTGGCCATCAGGGTAGGTGTAACAACTGGACCCCATCCGCCGCCCCCAGAGGCATCGATAAATCCACCGGTGAAGCCAAGATAAGTTAAATAATTAGGATTAGAGATCTCAACCAAGTTTGGTTGATTCGCCTGAAAGATATGTCGGTAAACGAGAATAAAACCAAGCAACAAGAGAATTGTCGAAATGAAGATCCGCCCATTTGTTAAGTCGATTGACGCTAAAAATGTTGCACCTAGCGCTGCTCCAATTCCACCAGGTATTGCAAGGCGAATAAGTATTTTTTTATCTACGTTTTCGCGATGCCAATGGGATACACCAGAGGCAAGAGTTGTACCAATTTCTGCAAAATGAACGGCAGCTGAAGCAACAGCGGCAGATGCGCCAAGGGTCAAGAGAAGGGTCGAACTTGTTA
>JAURGA010000026.1 GCA_030834095.1 Candidatus Nanopelagicales bacterium
TATGGTTCAAGCGACTTTTCTGGATTAGCTTTTTATAACTTCAGTTGCATATTCACTAATTAACATGATTTTCTCCTTATGAAAAAAGGAGTTAAGAGATTGAATACTGGATATATAGGTTTTGCTGACATATGCAATAAGCAAAGGTTTGATACACATCCAATTTTTGGATCTATACATTAGATACGACCAAATACGTGGGTTGTGAGGGACTCGTTATCAAACCTTCAAACCATTCCCTTTGACCCAATATGCGGATATATCCGATCTTGACTAATCTCCAATATTAGGGATAGCCAGGGACATTTCAAAGGTATTCAAAGACCAATAAGCCATATTGGGAGGTAAGAGCAGAATTAAATGCTCAAAATCACACTTGGCTGGATCTCCCCATTACCCTTTTGGAATGCGAATTAAGGGGAGTCTTGCCAAGGGATTTTTAATTGCTTTTGCTCTTGCCCTGATTCCGACATCCACCTATGGAAATGATCATGCAGGTCCAAAAACTCCAAGTTGCGGCAACTACACAGTAACTAAAAAAGAAGTCATAGTTGGGGTTAAATTCCCTAAAGGCACATATCAAATTAATACATTTGGCATATCCTGCTCAAAAGTAATGGGTAAGAAAGGGCTATTTTCCAAATTTCTAAAATTAAAGGCTAAAGATCCACTTCCTAAACCCTGGCGTTATCTGGCAGATGCAGTAGGAGCGCCGAAGTTTTCATCAGGACCAGGAGTTGGATTTCGTGTTCAGTTGATAACTCCCACTCCAACGCCAAAAGTGACCCCAACTCCTACTCCAACATCAAGTGCAACCTCAAGTCCAATAACCGAACGCAGTTTTCAAAAACTCTATAAATCAGTATTAAATAAATTCCAACAGACATCCCTAAGTGGTATCAGTCTTGAGGCTGTTTACAGTCCTACCGTAGATCAAGCAAACGCCAATATTCTCTTAGAACAGTTTAAGGATGCGATTTCTTTTTATGTCAATAAATTTGGAAGCGACAAGAAAGTAATCATCCTTTTCATGAGTGAAAAAGATAAGGACTGGTATACCCAAAAGGTTATAAGTTATGAAGGTTCTAATTCAAATGATGATTGGTGGGGAAGTAAACATTGTGCTTTCAATGAATTTACCCAATGTGGAAGAGGAACAAACTCAAGTCCCACAAACATACTTTACGAAGTAGTGGGTTCTTCGTGGAAAACCTCAAACAATTCAAGAGTGAGCCCAAATCATGAATCTGTTCATATTTATCAGAAAAGTAGAATCGGCGATGGAATGTATAGAATTTTTCCTGCCTGGTTTGGAGAGGGACAAGCAAATTTTCTGGGCTTTGTAACATCCAGTCGTTTTCTAGCAGTCACTAATTTACGCAGCCAAACCATTAGGTCAATGAAAAGTGCATTTCCTGCCATGAATAGTTTTACGGAGACTGAATGGGTAGATTCCATTAATAAATGTGAGGCTAGTATTGATTTTTGTGTATCCAATGGCCTTGGGTATTCGCTAGGGATGCTTATTAACGAATATCTCTACTCAAATTTTGAACCTGATCAAATAGATAAAGTTCTTTCGGAAGTAACGGCAGGGGCTAATTGGGGTGATTCCATTTTGACAAATCTAAAGGTAAATAAAAATAGCCTCTATTTGGAAGCGGGAAAATATATTGCAACTGAGATTCAAGACGATCTCAAGAACTAGTGCTCTATAACTTCCGTTGCATATTCGCTAACTAACATCATCTTCTCCTTATGAATAAAGGAGTCAAGAGATCAAATACTGGATATAAAGGTTTGGCAGACATATCCACTATTCAAGGGTTTGAACCACATCCAAGGTTTGGATATAGAACTCAGATTTACCTACATAAGTGGGTTGTGAGGGACTCGAACCCCCGACCCGGTGATTAAGAGTCACCTGCTCTACCAACTGAGCTAACAACCCGAGCTCATTCAAAGGGGGAATCTTCGAACGCATCGCAGACCCTATCAGCGAGAAGGGGTGTGCGCAAAAGTCTAAAGAGCTTCGGAAGTTCTTTTAATTAGGCTTGTTTAGTGCTGTTTGAATCGATTGTAAGAATTCATGATCTCTTCTTGGGCGGCGTCGTGATTCACCCATTCGCCACCGTGGACTTCTTTGCCTGGTTCTAAGGTTTTATACACTTCGAAGAAGTGTTTGATTTCTTCAAGCTCGTAATATGGAACATCGGCTAAATCTTTGAGACCGGACTTTCGAATATCTCCAGCTGCGACACAGAGCAGTTTGTCATCGCCACCTTTTTCATCGGTCATGCGAAACATTCCGATAACGCGACAAGAAACAACGCAGCCAGGAAATGTTGGTTCATCCAACATGACAAGTGCATCAAGAGGGTCGCCATCATTTGAAAGTGTGTTTTTTACGAAGCCATAATCGTGGGGAAAACGAGTTGCAGTAAAGAGCATTCGATCTAGACGAACTTCACCGGTCTCATGATTGATTTCATATTTATTTCTAGACCCGGCAGGGATTTCAATTACTACGTCGAAGACCATAGATTCCATTTTGGTCTCCTTTTATTTAACTACTTGCAAAGATTGGGGTGATCGACGGGGCTCGAACCCGCGACATCTCGGACCACAACCGAGTGCTCTACCAGCTGAGCTACGACCACCATGGATGTCATAGTCTACATTCTCCAAAGGGAACTAAGACCCAGGAGTTTTAAAACCTAGGGATTTTGCGGCTTTTCGCTGGACTTTGTCGTAGGTAAGAAAATCAATGGTCTTACTGCCAAGACTCGCAGCAGAGGCTAAGTGGATGGCATCTAAGGTCGCCAAGTTGGTGCCCTCGGATATCTCAACAGCTAAATAAGAGGTCGCCTCGTCGAATTCAATAATATTGAAGATAGCGATATCGGCCTTGAAAAGCTTTGTAGCCATGGCGAATTCTGCGGTACTTAGGCGTTTGCGCAGGTTGATCAGGGTTTCGGTTACACCGATTTGGGAGATGTATTTATCTTGATATTTAACGATAATTTCTTCACATTGCTGAGAAAACTCTTCTTCAAGGTATCTTTTTAACAATGCGCTTGAGTCTAAATAAAGAGATGTCAAAATTTGCGCTCGCGACGAGATTCAATGAGCAATTCAGTTGTTGTCGGTCCCGCCTTGCGGGGCTTAATCCGATTGAAATTGCCCAATGAGGTGCGAGTGGCTGGCCTTACTCGCCCTTCTGCAATGGCACGTTCGAGAAATGCAGGCCGTTTAATTTCTTCACCCTGCACCGGCGAAAGTAGACAGATTGCCTGGCCGTGATTTGTGATTGTTATCTGCTCGCCCTCGTTTGCACGTTGCAGAATTTCAGATAAGCGGTTCTTGAATTCTCTGATGCCGATTTCCATGTAGCCACAATATCAGTATTTGTGGCTACATTTAAAGAGCGTTTTAATTGTTGGGGATGAAGATGGCCTTGCGGTAATACTCGAGCTCTTCGATGGAATCACGGATATCTCCGAGCGCGCGATGGTTGCCGGTCTTCTTTGGGGCAGCGAAGTAAATTCGGGGATACCAGCGACGAGCTAATTCTTTTATGGATGAGACATCGATAGTGCGGTAGTGAAGATAGGCATTTAGAAGTGGCATATCGCGCGCGATAAAGGATCGGTCGGTGCCAACAGAATTTCCTGCCAGTGGGGATTTGCCAGGGCCAGATGCATATTTTTCAAGGTAAGCGATTATTTCGGCTTCGGCTTTTCCGAGCTCGACGCCATTGGGGATCTCGGCGATAAGGCCAGATTCGGTATGCATATTGGTGACAAATTCGTTCATACCTTTTAACTGCTCTTCGGTTGCGCGAATAACCAGATCAACGCCTTCGCCCAAGATGTTTAGCTCAGAGTCTGTAACCAGGACCGCGATTTCGACCAATACATCCTTATTAAGGTCTAAACCCGTCATCTCGCAATCGACCCAAATCAGGTTCGGGGAATCATTCTTTGAGCTCACCGGGGGAGCCTAATCGAGATAGCGCCTTGGACCGTAATTTCACCATTCGTTCACCTTGGGTTCACCTTGGTTCCACATTGAAAAACCCACTTGGCATAACAATCGCTTCGTGAGCACAACTGCGCCTGGGGCAAAGTCAGCAAATCTCTCGACGCCGACGCCAGCCAAGCGTGAGATTACAACAAAGCCAAGATTTTCAGACAAAGTATTTCGTGGAGTCGCAACTGCTGGCGGACTTTCTTCTTTATTACTTCTAGGTTTGATCTTTGTTTTCTTGGCCTTTCAAGGTTTTCAAGTTCTCCGCTCTGAAGGTTTGGGATTTATTACCGGAAGCAACTGGGATGTAGTTCAGGATAACTTTGGAAATACAGATCTTGAAGCTTCCTCATTTGGAATAGCAGCGATGCTTATTGGTACGGTTATATGTGCAACTATTGCAGTAATTATCGCAGTTCCGATTTCAGTTTTGTGCGCTCTCTATCTAACTTTCTATGCACCAGGATTCATAAAGCGCATAATGGTTGCGCTAATCGACTTAATGGCTGCATTCCCATCGATTCTCTTTGGTATGTGGGGTTACTTCGTATTAATGCCACACGCTGAATACTGGGCAAAGTTAATTCACAAGTATTTTGAGTGGATTCCAATTTTCAAGATGGATGTAAATATATTTGAGCGCTCGCCATTCGTAGCAGGCGTTGTTCTATCTACAATGATTATTCCAATCGTCACATCTATCTCTCGTGAGATTTTTTCACAAACTCCACTCGATCGCGTCCAAGCCGCATATGCGCTCGGTGCAACAAGGTGGGCGATGATCAAAGCTGTAGTTATTCCATACGGTCGAAGCGGAGTCGTCGGTGGTGCAATGCTTGGACTTGGTCGTGCAATGGGAGAAACTGTTGCGGTATACACCGTTCTAAACTTGGTTTATCAAATCAACTGGCAAGTTTTGATCGGTGCTGGTGGAAACGTAGCTTCGATGATTCTGCTTAAGTTCGGCGAGGCTGGACCAACTGAAATCAAAGCTTTGATGGCTGCAGGATTAGCACTCTTTATTCTTACCCTGATTGTGAACTCGATCGCTAATGTAATTGTTACAAAGACAGGCGGTAAGGGTCGATGAGCATCAATAAACCTGAGGCCAAACCAGCGGTTAAGCCAGGCAAGCCTTGGGCATCGACACCAAGAGAACGAGCACTAGATCTCGGTGCTATTTTGCTTGCTGCCGTCGGTTCCTTTGCACTAGTGGCTTTATCTGAGCTAAAAGGAAAGCTTGCTTATGCAGGTGTATTCTTTGTATTAATTATTGTAATTAATTTTATTCATAATTATTTAAGCCGCGGTATTGCCTCAGCAAAAGATTCAGTTGCTTCCTCATTTGCAGTTGCCGGTGTTTTAGTCACCCTGCTGCCGATTACAAGTATTTTGTATGCAGTCTTTGAACGTGGAAAGACTGGATTGAAGCCTAATTTATTTACTACAGATATGAAATTAAATGGTCCAAATGATCCAATCGATCAGGGTGGCTTACTACACGCACTGACTGGCAGCGGAATTATGGTTGGTATTGCGCTGATAATCAGTTTGCCAATTGGAATTCTGACAGCAATTTACTTAACTGAAATTAAGGGATTCTTTACTCGTCCGATTAAGTTCTTAGTCCAAGCGATGTCTGGCGTTCCTTCAATTGTTGCGGGCTTGTTCATCCTTTCGGCAATTGTCTTTCCAATTACAAAGACTCCAAGTGGTCTAATGGGCGGTCTTGCCCTAGCGATTCTTATGATTCCAACGGTTGCGAGAACATCTGAAGAGGTTTTGTTATTGATTCCAGCAGATTTGCGTGAGGCTGGTATTGCACTTGGCGGAACTCAGTGGCGCACGATTTCACAAATCGTTGTTCCTGCCGCAAAGAGTGGATTAATCACTGCGATTATTTTGGGAGTTGCTCGAGTTGCTGGCGAAACCGCACCACTGGTGCTGGTATCTGGTGGCGGAGACGTACTTAACTTAAATCCAACATCGGGCCCAATGGGATCTTTCCCATTTTATATTTGGAAGGCCTTTACATTTGGCACAACTGAATCCATCGCTCGTGCATGGGCTGGAATCTTTGTTCTTCTAGTTTTGATATTCATACTATTTTTTGCGGCCCGCCTTCTCGGCGGAGATAGGAATAAAAAATGAATAATTCCGAAGCGCAAGGCCCACTAGATAAAGGAAATGAAAAAATGGAAACTACAACTCCATCATCTCTTTCAAGTGTCGCGGCAAATGCTGCCGCAAAGAAGAAGCCTGGTTCGGGCGCACTTGGTGTTGGACTAGAGGCTCGTGGAATCCATGCGTGGTTCGGCGACAAGATGGTTCTAAAAGATATCTCTTTAGATTTCTGGTCCGGCACTGTAACTGCACTTATTGGACCATCTGGTTGCGGAAAATCTACTTTTATCCGCACCCTAAACCGCATGCATGAATTTATTCCTGGCGCCGCAATGGCTGGCGATGTTTTACTAAATGGAAAAGATATTTACGAAAGCGGAACAGATGTAACAAAGATTCGCCTAAAGGTTGGAATGGTTTTCCAGAAGCCAAATCCATTCCCATCTATGACAATTGCTGACAACGTTTTGGCAGGTCTAAAGCTTGCACAATTAAAGGTGCAGAACAAAGATGATTTACTCGAAGAGTGTTTAGTTCGTGCTGGACTCTGGTCCGAGGTGAAGGACCGCTTAAGCGCTTATGGTGGCTCGCTATCTGGTGGACAGCAGCAGCGTTTATGTATTGCTCGCTCGCTTGCGGTGCGCCCAGAAATCTTGCTTATGGATGAGCCATGTTCAGCGCTCGATCCAGGATCAACCTTGAAGATTGAAGAGACAATCTCAGAGCTCTCATCTTCAATGACAATCATCATCGTTACTCACAATATGCAACAAGCAGCTCGGGTATCTGACTACACCGGATTCTTCTTGTCCGATGGCGGCCCAGGAGAACTCGTTGAAGTTGGACCAACCAGTGAAATCTTCTCAAAACCAAAAGATGTTCGCACCGAGAACTATGTGACAGGTCGTTTCGGCTAAATTTAGTTAAAACTGGTTTACCTACTGTTCACCTAATTGTTGGCAAGCGTTTGGCATTAAACCCCATTGACTTAACCCGCAATCAATAGTTTTCCTCTTAGACAAACGTCTATTTAGTCCGAACAAGGGGAAAAATGAAACTTTCTAAATCAATCAAGGTTCTTGGTATAGCTCTGGCTGTTGCCGTCCTTGCATCTCCAACCGCTTATGCAAGTGTTTCACTTACGGGTGCGGGCGCTACATTCCCTGGCCCAATTATCGAGGCTTGCAAAGCTGGATACAACAAAAAAACAGGAAACACATTTACCTATGGTCTCGGTGGTTCTGGCGCAGGACGTTCAGCATCAGATAAGCAGACAGGTATCGTCAACTTTTCAGATACACCTCACCTTGCAGCGCGTGCTGGCGTAATTCATCTTCCTGTAGTTGCAGGTCCAATTGCTGTTATGTATAACATCGGAAATAGCAAGCCACTTTATCTTTCACCAGCAACAGTTGCTGGAATCTTTGGTGGAACAATCACTAAGTGGAACGATCCAAAGATTGTTGCGGACAATAATCGCTCAGTTAATGAAGTTCTCTACAGAACAAATGGAAAAGGAAATGTTCTAAAGAATAAGGCTGGAAAGCCAAAAGTTTTACGCGAAGTTGTCCGTAAAATTCGCTACACACTTCCAAATAAGACGATCAAGGTTATCCATCGTTCTGATTCTTCAGGAACAACCGGCGCATTCACTGCAGCGCTAAATGGCGCAGCTCCTGAAGTTTGGACCAAGGCAGGCAACAATAATTTCGGTTCAACATTCCCAGGCAGCCTAAATGACAAGGCAAACATAGGTCGCATCTCTGGTTTCTCTGGTTCAGCAGCAGTAGCTGCTGCAGCAGCAAAGACTCCATACTCAGTTACATATGCAGAATCTGCTTATGCAAAAGATAATGGACTTGCAATTGCAAACATCAAGAATGAAGCTGGTAATTTCCAAGCTCCTACATCTGGTGGGGTTTCGGCTTTCCTAGGTGCAGCAAAGATTGCTGATAATGGAATTATTACCTTTGATTACAAGACAAAGGAGCCAGGTTCTTATCTCTTCGGAACAACTTCATATGCATTAGTTGATACCAAGCAGAAGGATGCTGAAACCGCTAAGGCAGTTCGAGATCTACTTACCTACCTCCTAGTTCCAAAGTGCCCAAAAACTGATCCATCACAAGACTTCACAGTTATCACTGGACCACTCCGTGAAATTAACTTGAAGTTAATTGCTCGGATCGGCAACTAATAGCAATAGATTAATCAAAGAGCCCCGAGTGAATTCACTCGGGGCTCTTTCAATTTACCAGCGGCGCGCCTGGCAGGAATCGAACCTGCGGCCTACCGCTTAGAAGGCGGTTGCTCTATCCGACTGAGCTACAGGCGCATTTGTTGAATTTCATGTGCGAGTCTACCGATTTGAACCGATAAGGTTTCGCACATGGCTGAGTTTATTTATACGATGAAAAAGGCGCGAAAAGCGCATGGTGACAAGGTAATTCTAGATGATGTTACCTTAATGTTTTTGCCGGGGGCAAAGATTGGCGTTGTTGGTCCTAACGGATCCGGTAAGTCCACGGTCCTGCAAATTATGGCCGGACTACAACAACCTTCAAATGGCGAAGCTTTCTTATCGCCGGGATATACAGTCGGAATTTTATTACAAGAGCCACCTTTAGATGAAACCAAAACAGTTTTGGAGAATGTTCAAGAAGGCGTTGCTGAAACTATTGGATTACTTGCTCGCTTTAATCAAATTAGTGATGAGATGGCCAATCCAGATGCCGACTACGACAAGTTGTTGGCCGAGATGGGAACACTGCAGGAACAATTAGACCACCGAAATGCTTGGGATTTAGATTCACAATTAGAACTGGCTATGGATGCACTTCGCTGTCCACCAGGTGATGCCGATGTAACAGTTCTATCAGGCGGCGAACGTCGTCGCGTTGCACTTTGTAAATTGCTATTGCAGCAACCAGATCTTCTGCTACTGGACGAACCAACAAACCACTTAGATGCCGAATCTGTTTTATGGCTCGAACAACATTTGAGTAAATATCCAGGCACCGTTGTAGCAATCACTCACGATAGATATTTCTTGGACAATGTTGCGCAGTGGATTCTAGAACTCGATCGTGGTCGCGCCTTCCCATATGAAGGAAACTATTCGACCTACTTGGATACCAAATCAACACGTCTGAAGATTGAAGGCCAGAAAGATGCCAAGCGCGCAAAGCGTCTGACAGAAGAACTTGAATGGGTTCGGATGAATGCCAAGGGGCGCCAAGTTAAATCAAAGGCCCGTCTTGCGCGTTATGAAGAGATGGCATCTGAAGCTGAGAAGACTCGGAAACTTGATTTCGAAGAGATTCAAATTCCAATGGGTCCACGTCTTGGAAACGTTGTTGTTGAAGTCGAGAATTTAAAGAAGGGCTTTGGAGATCGACTTCTGATTGATGATCTTTCATTTACCCTGCCACGTAACGGAATTGTTGGAGTAATCGGACCTAACGGCGCTGGTAAAACCACACTATTTAAAACAATTCTGGGCATGGAACAACCAGATAGAGGCACTGTGAAAATTGGTGAAACTGTAAAGATTTCATATGTAGATCAATCACGTGGCGGCATCGACCCAAAGAAGAGTTTGTGGGAAGTTGTTTCTGATGGTTTGGATTACATAAAAGTTGGACAGGTAGAAATGCCATCGCGTGCATATGTTTCGGCATTTGGATTTAAAGGTCCAGATCAACAGAAAGCTGCCGGAGTTCTATCTGGTGGCGAGCGAAACCGTTTGAATCTTGCGCTAACTTTAAAAATGGGTGGAAATTTATTGCTGCTGGATGAGCCAACAAACGATCTTGATGTTGAAACCCTTGGTTCATTAGAAAACGCACTGCTTGAATTTCCTGGTTGCGCAGTTGTTATTTCTCACGATCGCTGGTTCTTGGACCGGGTAGCAACACATATCTTGGCTTACGAGGGAGATTCGCAATGGTTCTGGTTTGAAGGAAACTTTGAATCTTACGAAGAGAATAAAATCGCCAGACTTGGTGTTGAAGCTTCACGGCCACATCGTGTTACTTACCGAAAGTTAACTCGTTGATGCGCCACCACGGAAAAACTTATGTTCGCTGGAATGATCTCGACGCCTTCGGTCATATCAACAATGCAAACTACCTAACATTTATCCAAGAAGTGCGTGCTGACTTCACCTGGTATTCAAGAATTGCTAAGGGCCTAAAACCCATGTTCTCGGATATGGTCGTTGCGCGAGCCGAGATTGATTATCTAGAGCCAATCACTGAAGGTGGCTTTGAAATTGATATCGCAATCTGGGTTTCAAAGATTGGAAATTCATCATTCACACTTGAATATGAATTAACATCGAAGGCAGGCGTTCATGCCAAAGCTCGGACTGTTCAGGTTGCAGTTGATATGGAAACCAAGCGTTCCCGGGCAATTAATGAAGAGGAACGCGAGCTTTTAACGCAATATCTTGAGCATGAGTGAAGCAACTTTTTATGAACGTGCCGGTGGGGCGGCAACGTTCAAGGAGCTAACTAAGCGTTTCTATCAACGGGTTGCAACAAATCCGATCTTGAAGCCGATGTATCCCGAAGATGACATGGCTGGGGCAGAAGAGCGACTCGCACTATTTCTCGAACAATATTGGGGTGGGCCTTCTACATATTCTGACCGGCGCGGACACCCAAGGCTTCGCATGCGACATGCGCCATTTCATATCGCAACCCCAGAACACGATGCTTGGCTGCAATGCATGCATGCAGCTGTAATTGATTTAGAAATTGCCGAAGAACTTAAAGAAGAGCTCTGGACCTATTTCCAATACGCAGCTCATTCGATGAAGAACCAGCCAGATAATTAATTAGCTTTAGGTTGAGACTTATTTCCAATTTTTAGGATCTCGCCATTTCGTAAATACCAGAGAGTTCCATCTAAAGATCTAACAGTTGTTATGCGAAGTCCAACAGATTCGACTACTCCCGAAACTTCCATAGTTTCGATTTGATCGCGCACGTTTGCGTTGTCTATCCATCCCACGCTTTGGACCCGGAACGAAATCTGCATCAGCAATGCGATTTATCGCCTTGGCCACTGCGCGAGCGCCAACCTTCTGAAAGAACAGGGCGATTACCAGGATCAATATTATGTGGAACGGCGCACCGATAAACCAGTCATAAATCTCTTGGGCATTGTCGCTTAGGGTCATCTTGAAAGAATAAACCTTCTATTCATGAGATTCGCCATCAGAAATGCGCGATTTTCCGCCTGACTTACGGCACTATTTACCCAACAACGCGAGCCACGCGCTGGAGCAAGATCCACAAAAAGGGAGCTATTCAAGTGCCACAGACATTGGTACTGAACGCCACTTATGAGCCACTAGGTGTCGTATCAGAGAGACGAGCGTTGATCCTCGTCTTGAATCAACGAGCCACAACGATTGAAGAGTCAGACACAGTTCTCCATTATTCAGGTGGGGCAATAACACTTCCAGCAGTTATTAAATTAGTTAAATTTGTTCGAATTCCTTATCGCCATGCGGTCCCACTTTCTAGACGCGCACTTTTTGCGCGCGATGGTGGTCGTTGCGTTTACTGCGCAGCACCGGCAACTTCGATTGACCACGTGATTCCACGCAGTCGCGGAGGTTCACATAATTGGGAGAATGTTGTATCTGCTTGCCACAAATGCAACCATCAAAAAGCAGATCGCACACTTAAAGAAATTGGATGGAAGTTAAAGACGTTGCCACGCGAACCAGCAGGCGCAGCTTGGCGAATTCTGGGAACCGGCAAGCCGGATACGAGATGGATTTCATATCTCCGCCCATTTGGCGCTGAACACGGCGTTGCCTAAGATACGGATATGCAATTTTTCACTGGCGTCTTAAATCGAATTAATCAAGAAGATGGCTCGCTTCCGGGCGAACCGCTTGGAACATTTCTTGGAATAGTTTATTTCCTAGTGATTCCAACCGTTATGTTTATCGTGATTTCAGTATTCGTTGCACTAGCTACAGTTGATCGCAGAAAGAATAAGAGTTCATCACTTACTCGAATCGAATAATTCTAAGCATCCTTTGCTTGCGCTTTAAGTGCGCGCAAAAGTGCATCTCGACTCTCTGAAACTAATCTACGAAGGCCGGCTGCGGAATCCTTACCGGTTGTATCAAGCCAGTTAATGGTCTTATCTAAAGTTGCTTGATTGGTTATGTAGGTTGGATAACACAATTCAACAAAGGAGCTTCCGATATCGAAGGAAGCGTGATCCCACATTGTCAGAAGTGAATCAAAATATGGATCAACATAGTCGGCCAATAAGTCACGTTGTCCAGATCTCATAAATCCACGGTGGATTGCTGCGCGGACTGAGCTCGTTAATTCATCTTTGGTAATTGCTCTCCAGGCATCAGCTTTTGCTTCTGCCGTAGGAAATGCCGCAACACAGGTTGCGTGACCGAGTTGGCCATTTATGGTGTTATCTCGCTGCAGTTCAGCATTGAGTTCGGCCCGAGTAAATAAACCACGTTCGCAAAGCGCAAGAATAAAGGTCCAACGCAGATCAGCATCTACTTTCAATCCAGCAAGTTTTCCATCCAGAAGTGCGCGCAATTGTTTTCCGTGGCCTTCAGTAACTGCAAGACCCGCAAAAACTCTTGCGTATTGAAGTTGGTGATCGCTTTCGGCCTTGGAAGATGCAAGCAAGTTTGCAATTCCATCAGCAACTTTTATTCGAAGTGCATCACGATTTGCTGGGTTTGCATAAAGTTCTACCGCAGTGGTTAATTGATTTCCGATTACGGTAACAACCGTAATATCGCTTTCACCTGGCAGGCCAGAGAGTGCGATCTCTAGAAAGTCAGTTGCGGTGATTTCAGCATCGCGCAACATATCCCAAGAAATTGCCCAACACATAGCGCGAGTTAGACCATCAGAGATGTTGCCCAGATGTGACTTAAGAGTCGCAATTGAACGATCATCTAATCGGACCTTTGCATAAGATAAATCGCGATCGTTGATAAGCAATAAGTCAGCAATTTTTTCACCAGCAAATTCAACAACGGTTGTGCTGGCACCAGCAACATCTAGTTCAACAGATTTACGAAGAACCACGTTGTCGCCTTTTACATCGTAAAGACCAACAGCCAAACGATGTGGGCGAAGTTCTTTCGAACCAGCAGGAACAAGGGGAGCTTCTTGCAGGATTTCAATCTTCGAATATTTATCGTCTGCGATCTCCAACTTAGGGCGCAGTGTGTTTACGCCAGCTGTCTGCAACCAGGTTGAAACCCAAGGCTTTAAATCGCGACCACTTGTAGCGGTGAGTTCCACCAACAGATCATCGAGAGTCGTGTTGGCGAATGCATGCTTTGCAAAGTATTTCTGCAATCCGGCAATAAAATTATCGCGTCCAACATGAGCTACTAGTTGTTGAAGAACAGAGGCTCCTTTTGCGTAAGTAATTCCGTCAAAGTTAGCGTTAACTGTTTCGATATCAATCATGTCCGAAACAATCGGATGCGTTGAAGATAGTTGATCTTGGCGATAAGCCCAGTTCTTGCGCTCTGAGTTAAATCCGGTCCATGCATTTACAAAACGAGTTCCTTCAGCAGAGGCCAAGTGTGAAGACCATTCAGCAAAGGATTCGTTAAGCCACAAGTCATCCCACCATTGCATCGTGACCATATTTCCAAACCACATGTGGGCCATTTCGTGAAGAATGGTATTTGCACGTGCGTCATACATGCGCTCGGTTACTTTGCTTCGAAATACAAGTAAGTTTTCTAGGAAAGTTACGGCGCCAGAATTCTCCATCGCACCCCAGTTGAAATCAACAACTGCGATTTGATCATATTTTTCAAATGGATAGGCGAGCCCAAATACTTTCTCAAAATATGCAAAGCCTTGTTTGGTAACCAAGAAAATATCTTCTGGATCCAAAGATTCTGCCAAGGATTTACGGCAGTAGATTCCGAGCGGAACAGTTTTCTGGCCGATATATTCGTCATGTACATGATAATAGGGACCCGCGATTAAGGCAGTTATGTAAGTTGAAATCCTTGGGGTTGGCAAAAATTCCCAAATGTTCTTATCGCCAGCAATTGAGCTCTTCGCTTTAACCGGAGAGTTTGAGATAACTTCCCAATGCGCAGGCGCGGTCACGGTTAATTGGAATGTGGCCTTTAAATCTGGTTGATCAAAGCATGGATACATCTTGCGGATATATGCAGTCTCGCCTTGAGAATATAAATAAACTTCGTTGTCTGCTGGGTCCACTGAATATTGCAGGCCTTCGCCAGTCTTTGAATAATCGCCCAAAATTTCAATTACTAATTCATTGTCCGCTGCGAGACCTTTAAGGAAAACGCTCTCGCCATCGTAATTCGAAACATCAACATCGGCGCCATTTAGCTTTGCTGAAATAATTTTCTTTCCCACGGCATCGATAAAAGTGTCATATCCAGGCTTATTGCAACTGAACATCACGGTGGAAGTAGCGATGAAGTTCTCTGGTCCCTGACAGACATCAATAGTCACAACATATGATGCAATTGCCAGATGACTGCTGCGTTCGCGCGCTTCGGCTCTTGAAATATTTAATCCAGGCATGAGCCAACCTTATCTATCCTTATCTAAGATACCCACATGAGTTCTCCGGAGAAGAGTGGCCTTTACAACCTAAGTAATAGGTCATTTCGGCTGCGCGGAACGCGAATAACCGAAGCCCAAGCAAAGGCCACCGAAATGTTTTGGGAGAAATTCGGAATCGTGCCAGATCACCCAATTGTTCCATCCGAGATATTTCCAGATAGCAAAGAAGTAATCATGGAAATCGGAACCGGCATGGGCGAGGCCACCGCAGAAATAGCCCGAAATTTTCCGGACACCGGATTCTTCGCTCTCGAAGTTCACCGCCCTGGTATTGGTTCACTACTTGCTCGAATAAATGAGTTCGAATTAAAGAACCTGCGATTAATTAATGAAGATGCCCGGATTGTTTTAAGTGAAAATATGCCAGACCAATGTCTGGATGCAGTTCATCTTTATTTTCCGGATCCTTGGCATAAGAAGAAACATTGGAAGCGGCGAATAGTTCAGGCTGACTTTGTAGATTTGATTTATCGAAAGCTTAAGCCAGGTGGCCACATCCACATCGCAACAGATTGGGTCGCATATGCCGATTGGTCCCAAGAGAAATTCGGTTCTGATGCCAGATTTATTGGGGGAGTAATTCCCAAGCCAGACTTTCGACCGCTTACAAGATTTGAAGGTAAAGGTTTAGGCAAAGGCCATATTGTTACAGACTTAAAATATGTGAAATCTTAAATCTTTCCAGTCTCTTCATACTTAGCCATCAGATTAATTCTGCGAACATGTCGCTCGTCACCCGGAAAAGGGGTGGCGATGAATTTATCAACCAGCTCCAAACAGAATTCTTCAGAGTGCATCCGACCACCGATAGAAATTACATTCGCATTGTTGTGTTCACGCGCAAGAACTGCAGTTTCAAGTGACCAGACCAACGCGGCTCGAATTCCGTTAACTTTATTTGCCGCCATCTGCTCGCCATTTCCAGAACCACCAAGCACGATACCGAGTGAACCTGGATCATTTGCAACACCTTGTGCGGCCGGAATACAGAAAACCGGATAATCATCTAAAGCGTCATATTCGATTGGCCCGTGGTCGATAACTTCGTGCCCATTTCCTTGCAAATGTTTAATGATTACGCCCTTAAATTCCAGGCCCGCATGGTCACTTCCGATGTGAATTCTCATTTCTCAATAATGGCAGAAAACCCAAACGGCCCCCGCTATTTCTAGCGAGAGCCGCGTGGTTACCGTAGAGAGTTTGGACTGATCTGTTATTTAAGAGATTGAAGGGCTATGCATTTTCTTTCCCTTGCCCATTCGGTCTTTACCCATTCCGCCATGCTTTGATCCAGGAACAGATTCGACCATTGCTGTGACACGAGCAGTCAAACCAGACTTCATCGCGGTTGCTTGTGCTGCAGTTAATTTTCCTGTGGTCACAGCAGCATCAATCTCAGTCGTTTTGAAATTGACCAAAGCTGTTATCAGTGCTGCCTTCTTATCGCCAGCAAGTGTCGCCAGTGACTTACCAGCAACGTGCGCGGCTTGAAGATCAGCTGCAGTGATTCCGAGAGTAGACGTGATTACAGCTTCCATCGCACCAAGATTCTTTCTCAACATTGATTTAATTGGCGCCGCCCTAGCCAATGCTGCAGTGATTGCATCTGACTGTGCTTGGGTAAGTGTTCCATTTGCCACAAGACCCGGAAGAATAGTTGCAATTCGTGATGAAACTCCTTTTGAATCTCCGCGATTTGCATGTGCGCTCGATACTGATGCAATTGTTCCGATTGATAGTGCTGCTGCCATTGCGACTGCAATAATTTTCTTATTCATAACTTCTTTACTCCTTCTGTTTCGTCGCTGCTTTTGTAGCTAGCTGTATGTCCGAGGCACCGAATCGGTTACTTGCGGATACCCGTAGATAACATCCTTAGACTGGGAATAATAATGAGGGAACCTGAAAATAAACTTAGAATGTTAAGCGTATGTAATTATAAACAGAGGGGGATGAGTGGCAGCACTCATAAGCCCCCTTGCCTCCGCCCATGAACAAGTTCATTCTGACTATTACGTCATCCCTAGATAAGGGAAGAATGATTCTAGAAAGCGTGCCGCATGTTCGCTACCAAAAATATTAAACTCTTAGCACTTTCAACGGCAACATTAATAATATTTGGAACTTTTACGTACACCCCAGCACAAGCAAATACCTTAAAGAATTTCAAAATCACTAAAGCCGGGAGAGTGGCTACACCTGGCATTAACTCTTTTTTAAGTGGAAAAGGTGCACCAAAAGCAACAATTGGAATCAATGGCGACTTTTATATCGATACAAATAAAATGAATATCTATGGTCCAAAAACTAAAGGTAAGTGGCCAGCATCCGTATCTCTGAAGGGCACGCCAGGAACAAATGGAACCAACGGCACTAATGGAACAACCGGCGCAACCGGCGCAAAAGGAACTTCAATACCTGGAAGCAATGGGGCACCAGGTTTAATTGGCCCAGCAGGCCCAGCAGGCCCAGCAGGTTCTCCCGGCGCAACTGGCCCAGCGGGTTCAGGCTCTCCGGGTGCAACTGGTCCTGCAGGAAGTAACGGTGCAAGTGGAAGCAATGGAACGAATGGAAGCAATGGTTCTCCCGGAGCGAAAGGTGACACTGGCAGCATCGGATTAACAGGTCCAGCGGGATCTAGTCCATCAACAATGGGATTACTTACATTCTCTCCAATTATTGGTAGTTCCACAGCAACATCTAACAAAGATTTTGGCAACTTTGCACTAGGGAAAAGTTATGTGGTTCAACTTTTACTTCATGGAGTTTCTGAAACAGGTTTGACTAAAACCATCAAATTTTCAATATCGTCACCGGACACATCAGTTGTTCTTACTTCTGACTATGTAGTTCTCAATGGGTATACCAGCCGAAGTGGTGCTACCGAACAAGAAAGCAGCATCGTTGCCACGATATTAGTGAATGGGTCGAGCACCACAAATGATTATTTCTTAACAGCAACAATTACATGTAACCAGATTACTGAATCTCCAGGACTTATTTTTAGTGGATCGTTTAACGGGATTCAGGTAAACGCCGTTTCATAGTGATTTAAATTTTAAGACCGTGGAGCGGGTGACCGGGATCGAACCGGCATGGCCAGCTTGGAAGGCTGGGGCTCTACCATTGAGCTACACCCGCAGATTTCGTGCGATAGGCATGAATTGAGCGTGAACCAGCCGTTATGTTACACCGCTGTGGGGATTGGCTCTGCCCACCTGTTGATTTCACCCTAAATACCCGAAACTTTTCTGGGTAAAGGGTGTGTGTTTTCGTGACCTACCAATAGGTAAGGGCTAATGTCCGTTTCATCTTCCTCCGGCTTGTGCGCCGTGAATGCCCACGGGGTCGCAAACACCCCCGATACCAAAATCAGAAGGGCTCAACCATGCTAGATAGTTATTTCAAAATATCTGAACGTGGCTCAACCGTAGGTCGCGAAGTACGTGGTGGTTTCGTCACGTTCTTCACAATGGCTTACATCGTGGCACTTAACCCGTTGATCATCGGACTTTCAAAAGATGCTGACGGAAAGTACCTCGGAGGTGGCGACGCTCCAAACCTTGCAGCAATTGCTGCAGCAACTGCGTTAATCGCAGGTGTGCTTACAATCTTGATGGGCGTAGTTGCAAACTTTCCACTGGCGCTCGCAACCGGTCTTGGTCTAAACACTTTCGTTGCAGTGAGTATTGCATCGCAAATGTCATGGGCTGATGCAATGGGACTTGTTGTTCTCGAGGGAATCATTATTACCATTCTTGTTCTGACTGGTTTTAGAAAAGCAGTATTCGGTGCAGTTCCTGCACAACTAAAGATCGCAATCTCAGTAGGTATCGGTCTATTTATTGCATTAATCGGATTGGTTGATGCTGGCTTCGTTCGCCGCACAGGAGCTGGCCCAGTGCCAGTAACACTTGGCGATGGTGGAGAGCTTGTTGGCTGGCCAATCGTTGTATTTTGCTTTGGTCTTCTATTGATGATCGGACTTATGGTCAAGAAGGTAAAGGGCGCGATTCTTATAGCAATCGTTGTTTCAACTGCAATTGCGATTGCGATTGAATCGGCATTCAAGATTGGGCCTTTGTTTAATGGCGCAACCGGAGAAGTAAATCCAAAGGGCTGGAACCTAAACGTTCCTGTTATGCCTTCAAGTGTTGTTGATACACCTGACTTCGGACTTCTCGGGCAGTTCAGCCTCTTTGGATCTTTTGAAAGAATCTCACTTGTCGCAGCAATCCTCTTCGTATTCACCCTTTTGCTATCTGACTTCTTCGACACTGTCGGAACAGTTACAGCAATCGGTCATGAATCAGGTTTGATTGATAGCAAGGGCGATGTTCCAAATAACAACAAGATTCTCTTTGTTGACTCAGTGGCTGCAATGGCCGGTGGAGCTGGAAGCATCTCTTCAAATACCAGCTACATCGAATCAGCGGCGGGTGTTGGTGAAGGTGCGCGAACAGGTTTGGCGTCAGTTGTAACTGGTGTTCTATTCCTGCTCACCACATTCCTTGCACCGCTTGTTGCAGTAATTCCATACGAAGCAGCAACTCCTGCTCTTGTTGTCGTCGGATTCTTGATGATGTCACAGATCAAGGGCTTGGATTGGGCTGACTACGGAATCGGAATTCCTGCATTCCTAACAATTATCTTGATGCCATTTACTTACAATATTTCTGTAGGTATCGGCGCAGGATTCGTTTCACATGTTGTGATCCGTATTATCCAAGGCCGTCGTAGCGAAGTTCATCCGTTGCTTCTCTTGGTATCTGGTCTCTTCATGGTCTACTTCTTAAGCTCTCCAATTAATACTTGGATTGGCTAATTAAGTAATAGAGAAGTAAAAATAAAGGGCTCGGGGGCAACCTCGGGTCCTTTTTACTTTCCTAGGGTCATTTACGTTGGTTTTGGGAGGGGAATTTAGGGCTTAGAATTCGGACTTACGCCGCGGGGCGTAGCGTAGTGGCTAGCGCGCCTGCTTTGGGAGCAGGAGACCGGAGGTTCGAATCCTCTCGCCCCGACCAGAACAAA
>JAURGA010000025.1 GCA_030834095.1 Candidatus Nanopelagicales bacterium
TCAGCATTTCAGCGACTTCAGCTACTGCAGGAACTCAAACAATCACTGTTACAGGTACTGCCGGATCTTCAACGCTCGTAATTACTTGGGGTGCTACTCCAGTTGTTTCAGCTTCAGCATCAACTTCATTTATCTCAACAGTGAAGACTGACTCATCAACTGCTGATGTTGCTGGAATTGCTGTTCCTCTTACTGCTGGAACACAGCAGGCTGTAATTACTGTTGTAACGAATTCAGCTGAAGCGACAACAATCAATGGAACTGGCCTGCGTGCACAAATCTCAGGTCCAGGAACACTTGGTATCTATTCTGCTGCTTCATTCCCATCAGCGAGTAATGCTGCCTACAACACAGCCGCATCTGGAAGAGATATCTCTATCTCTGCGGCATCAGCCGCAGGTCACGACTCTTACCTCGTAACTGTGTGGGGCGATGGAACTTCAGGTGTTTCAACAATTACGTTGACAGCTGGAACAACTGTTATCGCAACTGAAACAATAACCTTCTACGGCGCAGTTGCATCTCTTAAGGCAACTGTTAAGAAGAACGTTGCAAACACAGGTTCTGCCACATCCGGCGCACTTGATGTTATTGCTTACGATGCTTCAGGAGTAGTTGTTCCTAACCAAGGAATCACAATTACTTCAGGCACAACAGCAACAATTGCAACATATACAGAAAATACATCAACTGCTGCTGAAGTAGCTGCAGGAACTGCTGCTGTTGATGTAACTGGCATCTCAGGCAAGTTTGGTCCTGTAGTTCTTACAATTGCAGACACAGCAACAAAGCTAATTACAACAACTGCAACAGTTAACGTTGGTGCTACAGAAGCAGCAACAGTTACTGCAGCATTTGATGCCCCTTCATACGCTGCTGGAGATAAAGTAACTCTTACTCTCACAGCTCTTGATGCGAACGGTGTTCCTGTTGCTGATTCAACTGGTAGTTCAGGCTCACTAGAAATCACAACAAATGGCGCAGTTCAAGGCACAATGCCAACAGTTGCAACATTCGCACTAGGCAAGCAAGTAGTTACCTTCTACGCACCACTAGTGGCTGCAAACTTGCAAGCTAACGTAAAGTTAGCAACAAGCTCATCATGGTCAACAGCTCTAGATGACACCACAATTGTTGCAACAGCAACAGTTGAAGGTGACTCATCAGCATCACTAGCACTTGATGCTGCTAACGCTGCAACAGATGCTGCTAACAATGCATACGATGAAGCACAAAATGCAACACAGGCTGCATCAGATGCACTAGCTGCTGTTACAGCACTTGCAAAGCAAGTTAAGTCTCTTATCGCAAGCGTTAAGAAGCTAACTAAGGCAGTTGCAAAGCTAAAGTAATTGAGCCTAATTAACTCTTCGGAGTTGATCTAAGCACTACAGAAGCCCGGCCCCTCGAAAGGGGAGCCGGGCTTCTGGCTTTACCAAGCACATTAGTCCAGAGATTTGTTTGGTATTTCATCAGGCAGTGATAGAAATTCATGAGGGAGAAAGTAGGATTCGGGCATGATTTCGAAGATTGAAAAAAGTATTTTGTCGTGGCTAGTTTTAATAGCCGGCCTGGGAACTGGACTTTTTATTTCACCTTCAATATCGACTGATCCGATTAATCTCCCTAAATTAACTTTGTTAATCCCTATTGGATTTTCCATAATCGGTCTGTTGCTTTTCAATTTAAAGGGATTGTTCGCAGATGTGAATAAAGTGTTTTTAACACTCCTGTCACTGTTTTTTATTCAAATTACCTTAGTTTTATTGATAGTTGATTCACCTTTTACTCAACAATTTTATGGGAGTAATGGTCGAAACACTGGATACCTGGCCTATGTAAGTTTAATTTTTATAGCCCTAGGCGCATCTATTGCAGCTACAGATAGTCTTGTTAAGAATTTTTCCTATAGCCTGATTGCTTTTGGTACTATTTCTGCAGTCTATGGAATCTTACAGACGACTGGGAATGATCCAGTTAAATGGAATAACCCATATAACTCTGTAATAACTTTCTTAGGAAATCCAAACTTTGCTTCTAGTTCTCTAGGAATGAGCGCAGTGGTTGCTTTCGCTTTATTCTTGCAAAATAATAAGAATCGCGTACTGCAATTATTCCTTGTAGTGCAGATATTGATTTCAATTCTTCTAACTTTTAGGTCAAATTCACAACAAGGATTTTTAGTTTTTGCTGCTGGAAGTGCAATCGTTCTTGGTATTTATATCCGGAGCCACCATATACTTTCCAAAAAGCCTATTTTTTATTCGTATTTAGGCGTTTTGAGTTTTTTTGGAATTTTAACAGTTTTGGGGATGTTAAATCAGGGACCACTTGGTACAGTCCTATACAAAACAAGTGTGAGACAGCGTGGTTTTTATTGGGATTCCGCGAAAGAGATGATGCTCAGCCACCCTTTCTTTGGTGTTGGTCTTGATTCATACGGTGACTGGTATCTGTCAACAAGGTCTGCAAATGCAGCGTTCTATTCACCAGATACCCAAAGTAATTCTGCTCATAATATTTTCTTAGATTTAGGTTCTACGGGCGGATTTCCATTATTTATTGTCAACATAGCTCTTTCTATTTTGACCGCCGTTGCTATTTATAAATTAGCAAAACGGCTAACAAAATTTAATTGGTATTTTGCAGCTATTTCAGGTGCCTGGGTGGCCTATGAAGCTCAAGCTGTAATTAGTGTCAACCAACTCGGACTAGGTGTTTGGGGTTGGATTCTAATGGGCTTGATTCTTGGTTATGAGTTTACTACGCGACCAGCGCCGCTAGTTGATTCAAGAGAAATTCCAAAAAAGGGATTTAAACAAAGACGTTCAACCAGTAAAGCAAAGGGCAATCCATCAAAGGCTTTAGGGGGCCTTGGATTAGGCGCAATTATTGGTTTAATAATTGCAATTCCAATTTTTCAAAATGATGCAAATTTCCGAAAAGCTGTCTCGGATCAAGATGCTGGTGTAGCAATCAAGGCAGCGCTGGCAAACCCCGAGGACTTAAATAGGACGCTTCAACTTGCAGATCGGCTACAAGTGAGTGGTCTAAACCAGCAGGCAGATGAACTTGTTACTCACGTCTTAGAGAATAATCCAAGAAGTATAACTGCGTGGAGAATTCGATTGAAGATTGCAGAACCAGGGACTCAAAGATATGAAGAAGCAAGAAATCAAATTAATTTCTTAAATCCAAGAATTCCAATCAAATAATGAAAATCACTGTAATTGGGCAAGGCTATGTTGGCCTTCCTATCGCAATACATGCAGCAAAAGCAGGATACAAAGTTGTGGGATTTGACCTAAATTCTCAATTAGTTTCAAATCTTAAATTAGGTAAATCACACATAGAAGATATTTCAGATATTGAATTGTCGGCAATAGTTAAATCAGGTAGCTATTTTCCGACTGATAATGCTGCGAACATTGTTGGTTCTGAAATTGCAGTAATAGCAGTCCCTACTCCACTTACCGAAAACCGCGAACCAGATTTAAGTTTTATAGAATCTGCGTGCGATATCTTGGCCAGTAGCCTAACTTCAAGCTCACTTATCATTAATGAATCAACTTCTTATCCAGGCACCCTTCGAAATTTGATTGCAAAAAGGATTGATTCGAAATCTTCATTCTCTCATCGCTTTTCAATTTCGCCTGAACGCGTAGACCCAGGTAACAAAGACTGGGGCATTGAAAATACACCCCGGTTATATGCAGGACTTACCCGCGAAGCGGCTGTAGAAACTCGTGCATTCTATGCAAATTTTTGTAAGAATCTAATTGAAGTATCCAGTCCAGAAGTAGCAGAAGCAGCAAAGCTCTTTGAAAATTCTTTTCGCCAGGTGAATATTGCGCTAGTTAATGAACTCGCGCTCATTTCCAACACATTGGGTATCTCAGTCCGAGAAGTTTTGGAAGCAGCAGATTCCAAACCATATGGTTTCCTGAAATTTAATCCAGGATTAGGAGTTGGCGGCCACTGTATTCCAGTAGATCCAACCTATTTGGCCTACGCTGCAAGAAATAGTGGCACACCTGCAGAGTTCATTGAACTCGCAAACAAAGTTAATTTAGAAATGCCAAACAAGATAATTCAAAGAATTAAAGAAGAAAATGGCGGTAGTCTCATTGGAAAAAAAGTCTTAGTTTGCGGATTATCGTATAAAAAAGATATAGCAGACATTCGTGAATCACCTTCGATTAGGCTAATCGAATCTTTAGCGCAAGAGGGTGCCAATATTAGCTGGCATGATCCGGTTGTCAAAGAGTGGAAGAAAAATTTCTCTAGCGAGCCAACAATAAACGCTTATGACATAACAATTCTGGCCATGGGCCACTCAAAAATGGATTTCCCGAAGATATCTAAGAGTGCACCTTATATTTTTGATTGCACCGGATTGATTAATTTAGCTCACCAACTTTAATTATTTTTTAGCAATAAAGATATCGTGTTCAATCTGCCAAGTTAAATTGTTAGCATTTGCCCAATCAATTAAATATTCTTTGCTTGGGTAGCTTCCATCTTCATTATTGTTCGAAAATCCTCTAATATCATCAACGAAAACGACGCATCTATCAAATCTAGGTATGTGCTTGGCTAGAATCCCTAGCTCAGTCACAATTGGTGTGACTGCTTGATTACTAAAAGTTATATCACCTGAGGCATGCCCGTCCAGCCAAAAATTTGCTTCTCTCTCTAACTTGGTAATTGTAGTTTCAAAAACTTCTTCGCTTGTTCCAAAAACAATCTGCACATTATTCAATCTACTTAATCTTTTGGTAACAAATTCATACAAAAGAGCTGCAGGTTCAATCGAAAACACCATTTTAGAATTTTTAGACAAAAACTTAGTTGTATCTCCCAAATAAGTGCCAGTTTCAATCCAAGGGGCACCAGGGATGCAGTTTCTCTTTAAAATGCGCAATTTTATGAATTGTGGGCTTGGAGCTCCATAACCACGTATCCACCATTTTATGAGGGAAAAAGAAAAGAATTTTCTCTTTATAATTTTTAAATACAATTTAAAAGCCACTATTTTGCGTCTTCTGCTTCTAAAACCATCTTTTGATATTTAATTACATCATCAATAATTTGATCAAGATTACGCTCCGGCTTCCATCCAGTCAGATTCTCAATCTTTGAAGTATCGGGAACTCTTCGTTGCATATCCTCAAATCCGACCGGGTAAACTTCATTGTATGCAACATACTGAATCTTGGAACTAGATTTGGCTTGTTTAATGATTTTCTCTGCCAATTCTTTTATCGTAACTTCTCCTATGCCGCCAACATTGTAAACCTCCCCTATAGATTTGTTACTTTCCAAGAGCTTAGTTACAGCTGAAATTGCATCTAAAACGTGACAAAATACTCGACTTTGCGAACCATCACCGTGCACCATCAAATCCTCTTGCTTAAGTGCGCTCTCGACTAGCTTTGGGATAACCATTCCATACTTACCGCTTTGTCTGGGGCCAACGGTATTAAAGAATCTAACAGTAGTAACCTTTAAATTATTTTGAATGTTCAGTGCTCGCGCCATTGCCTCTTCTATAGCTTTGGCATCCGAGTAGGACCAACGAATGTTTTGAGGCGTTCCTACGAGTCGATCATCCTCTTCGGATAAAGGTTGCTTTGGATTTTTACCATATATTTCTGATGTGCTCGCGATGAGCAATCTTTTTTTATGTTTTGATGCCGCTTTTAATACGACTTCACTACCTGTGATATTTACGGAAATTGACTCCATAGTTGAATTCATAATATTAGAAACACCTAAAGCAGCCGCCATATGTATGACGAGATCCGAATCTTTTATTAGCTCGTCAACTAAGTGATCATCTCTAATATCACCACGAACAGAATTTCCCTTAAATTCAATTG
This sequence comes from Candidatus Nanopelagicales bacterium, assembly GCA_030834095.1. GTDB lineage: Bacteria > Actinomycetota > Actinomycetes > Nanopelagicales > Nanopelagicaceae > AAA044-D11. Next base: position 5,883 of record JAURGA010000025.1, read on the forward strand.
CATCTAGATTTTGCAAAGAACCCGTTGAGAAGTTATCTAGAATCGTTACTGTTTCGCCGATTTTTTCATAATATTGGGTCAAAAAAGAGCCGATAAACCCGGCCCCGCCCGTTATTAGAACTTTCATCTGAAAAGAATACCTCAATTACTGATCAAAAATTTGACTCAGAATCGGTGTAACTCAATTTAATGTTGAAATCTCTGTGAAAATAGGATTTCTATTTCTTGCTTAGCTGAAATAGGGAGATATCATTATTAAGTGAGAATCTACATTGCAGGAATAAACGGGATGGTTGGTTCTTCATTAGCTCGTAAAGCACTTGACTTGGGGCACGAAGTTTTTGGCAAGTCATCTTCAGAATTAGATTTCACAAACCGCACTTCGACCTTTAATGAAATTGCTACTTTCAATCCTGAAATACTTGTAATAGCTGCCGCCAAAGTTGGGGGCATCGCAGCGAATTCTAAATTTCCTGTAGATTTCTTAACAACAAACCTTCAAATTCAAACTAATCTAATTGATGCCGCATACGCTTCAGATGTTCAAAAAGTTATTTTCTTAGGATCATCCTGTATTTACCCAAAATTTGCACCACAACCAATCACAGAAACTTCTTTGCTGACTAGTCCTTTGGAGCCAACCAATGAACCTTATGCAATTGCGAAAATTTCCGGAGTTAAATTAATCGATGCTTACCGAAAGCAGTATGGCAAAAATTGGATTTCTCTAATGCCTACTAATTTATATGGACCTAATGATAATTTTAATTCTGAAACCTCCCATGTTCTGCCTGGGCTACTTCATAGACTCCATCTAGCCAAGATTGAAATCCGAGAAGAAATTGAGATTTGGGGTGATGGGACGCCATTTCGTGAATTTTTGCATGTTGATGATTTATCTGAAGCAATATTCCATCTACTAGAAATAAAGAATAGTAATTCTTTATTTAATATTGGAAGCAGTGAAGAGATTTCTGTCTTAGATTTGGCAAAACTCATAGCAAAGATTGTCGGATTCGAGGGCAAAATAGCTTTCGATCTCGAAAAGCCAAATGGAATGCCCCGGAAGCTATTAGATTCATCGTTGATTGAAGAAACGGGTTGGACTGCAAAGATTTCACTAGAAGCGGGCATCAAATCTGTTTATGCTTGGTATCTAGATAATCAAGAAAAGGTGCTTGAATGAAACGTGCTCTTATAACTGGAATTACCGGACAAGATGGTTCATACCTTGCCGAATTATTGCTTGAAAAGGGTTATGAAGTTCACGGAATGATTCGTAGAAGTTCTTCGTTTAACACCGCGCGCATAGAGCATTTATACAAAGATCCGCATGACACTGGGGCAAAACTTTTTTTACATTATGGTGACATCACAGATGGTGTTGGTATATCAAATCTAATTCGTGAGTTGCAACCAGATGAAATCTACAACTTAGCCGCTCAAAGCCATGTTAAAGTTTCATTCGAAATGCCTGACTTCACGGCTCAAGTTGATGCCCTTGGAACAATCAGAATACTTGAAGCAATTCGCTCAGCAAAAATCGATACTAGGTTTTATCAAGCATCAACTTCAGAACTTTTTGGTAGCACACCTCCTCCTCAGAATGAATTTTCTAACTTTGCTCCTAGAAGTCCATACGGGGCTGCAAAGCTCTATGCATATTGGGTAGTTCGAAATTATCGTGATGCATACGGCATACATGCTACAAATGGAATTCTATTTAACCATGAGTCCCCGCGAAGAGGAGAAACATTTGTAACTCGTAAAATTACTATGGCAGCGGCTCGGATCAAGCTTGGATTGCAAGATAAGTTATATCTTGGAAATTTAGATGCATTGCGCGACTGGGGATATGCCAAAGAGTATGTTGAAAGCATGTGGCTTATGTTGCAACAGGAAAAACCTGGTGATTATGTTGTCGCCACGGGTGAAGGTGCAACTGTGAGAGATTTCTGCGAAGTAGCTTTTTCCGAATTAGGCTTGGATTATAAGAAATATATTGAGACTGAGGAAAGATATATTCGTCCAACGGAAGTAGATGCACTGATTGGCGATCCAAGTAAAATTAGAAAAGTTCTTGGTTGGGAAGCGAAGACTCACTGGAAAGAACTTGCCAAAATAATGGTTAATGCAGATTTCGAACTTTTGAGCGATAAAAAATAATTTATAATCTTAAAATTCTGCAAGATTTTAAGCATTCATAACACTCATATTTCTTAAAACATCAAATAATCGCTCTTTCCACGCAACGAATCCATAATTGCCGCCCCAGCATTATCAATCTCTTCATCACGAAAACGGGTATATATTCCAAGTGTCACGCCAGGATTTGCATGCCCCATCAACTTCTGAGCAGTGGTTACATGCACCCCCGATGTCTTCAATAGATAGGCATATGTGTGCCGCAGGCTGTGAATATGAGCCCCATTTTCGGCAAGCTCTCGCCGCAAAACCTTAGGTGTTTTGGGGAATGCCATGAACTCTGAAACATGTGGGACTGATCGCATCCCAGCCTTGGACTTCACCCCTCGCATTTAATTTAATAAAGGCGTAAAGTGAACAATATGGCAATCACCCCACCAAGATCAGTGCGTATCCCTGATGTTTTATGGAAGAAAGCCAAAGCGAAGGCGAAGACTCAGCACACCACAGTGACTGCCGTGATTGTTAAGGCACTTTATGAATGGGTGAATGAGAAGTAAGCCTTAAATCCCGCATCATTACGCTTGAATTCTTGGGGGGCAATCGACTGTTTTGTGGTCGGTAGGCTTGGGGCATGGCTGATGGAGATGACAAGATCAATGGAATCACGGGCGGATTTACTAGCGCTGGTTTAAAGGCCGAAGAGGAAGCTTTAGTTCTGCCGGCATTTGATGTTGCAGCGGCACTTGAAATTGGTCAGATTGCATACGAGATTGCGACAAATCGTGGCATCAATCCAGCAATTGAAGTTCGAATTGGTGAGTGGATTGTTTTTCATGCTTCATTACCCGGAACAAGTTCTGAAAATGATTGGTGGATGGCGCGAAAGGCTCGAGTTGTTCTTTTAACTGGACACTCATCGATCCACGAACGAGTTTTAGCTGAAGAGCAAAATATTGATTGGTTTGCAAAGCACGGCGTTGAGGAAGAGCAATATGCGATTCATGGTGGTGGATTGCCGATAAATGTTGCAGGTAAAGGTTTGTCGGGAATTTTGTTAATCAGTGGATTGCCACAGATTCAGGATCATTTGCTTGGTGTTGATGCTTTGACCGAATATTTAGCGCGCAAAGGTGAGATGGCTTGAGTAAAGAGATCTGGGTTTGCGGCGAAGTTTTAATCGATTTAATTCCGCGGGGCGAGAAGAAGATTGCAATTGTTGGCGGCGGTCCGGCGAATACTGCGAAGGCGCTGGCGCTGTTGGGTTTTGATTCTTATTTTATTGATGGAATTTCAAGTGATGCGTATGGTGAGAAAGCCAAAGCCGAATTGTTGTATGCGGGTGTGAATTTAAAGTATGCGCACTTCACAGATAAGCCAACTTGCACCGCAGATGTTTCACTCGATGCTGCCGGTGTTGCTTCTTATGTTTTTGCAATCGAAGGTTCGGCAACATTTGATTTTGCCCACGATTGGTTGCCAGATCCGCTAGAAATAAAGCCAGCTGTTCTGCAGATTGGAACGCTTGCAACAATTGTTGAACCAGCTGCAACTATTTTGTTGGAATGGGCTCGGAAGGTGGCGACAGTTGCGCCAATAGTCTTTGATCCAAATGTTCGGTCATCGGTTGTTAGTGATCGCACCAAATACCAAGCAGCTGTGGCCAGATGGACCGCGATTTCTGCAGTGATTAAGGTCAGCGAAGATGATCTGGCTTGGTTGTATCCAGATCGCGAACAGACAGATATTGCTGCGCAGTGGCTGAATGAAGGCGCGCAATTAGTAATTATCACAAAGGGGAGTTATGGCCTGATTGGAATCACCAAAGAGGGTTCAGTAACAGTGCCTGGGGTGAAGGTTGAGGTCGCGGACACTGTTGGTGCTGGCGATACCGTGGGTGCGATTGTGGTCGAAGCGATTGTCGAACGTGGACTTGCAGCTTTGCATGGTGAAGTTCTGCGTGAAGTATTGACTCGTGCGGCAAAGGCAGCATCGATAACTTGTTCTCGTGCTGGTGCGAATCCGCCAACTCGTGCCGAGATTGTGGGATAAAAATGCAACATATAGATGGCGCAGAAATTTCAGTCGGAATTGATTTAGATCAAGGCGCAAGAATTGCATCGCTGCAATGGCGGGATCTGCAATTTGCAGTTCCATTCCGTGGCACACCGCTTACTTGGGGTTGGTATGCAATGGCGCCTTGGGCAGGACGAGTTCGTGATGGTCTGATGAATGATGCATCTGGTGTTGAACACACACTGCCAACAAATTGGTTGCCCCCACACGCGATACATGGATACGGCTTTGTTTCATCGTGGGAAGAGACTGGCTCGGGTCGGGCGCGTTTAGAATTACCGGCGCCATACAACAACGCTGTTGTTACACAAACCATTGAAGTTTTAGATGATGCGGTTCGTTGGATTTTGGAATACGAAGCTAATGGTTGTGAATTGCCAGCATGGTTGGGATTTCATCCATGGTTTCCGCGCGAGCTTGCACGGGGCGGGGAGGCAGTAGTTAATTTCAATGCAGCAAAAATGTTTGAACGCAGTGAAGAAGATGGATTGCCAACCGGAAAATTAATTAAACCAAAGCCAGAACCTTGGGACGATGCGTTTACCGAAATAATTGGGACGCCATCGGTTGTTTGGGGGGGCGCAGCGCGTCTGGATATTGAGTCCGATGCGCCATATTGGGTTGTTTATACCGAAGACACCGAAGGTGTTTGTATCGAACCAGAAACCGCTCCACCTGATGCAGCCAACTTGGGAATCACCGGCGATCATTATTTAGAAGCACTATTCACATTTTCGGAGGACTAAAGTGAAAGCTATAAATCGTGAACATCTAAAGAAGCTAAATGCAATTGAAGAGAAGCGCTTTCTGGAATTACATCCAAAATCTGGTGTGTTGTTTGAAAAAGCAAAAGGTGTAATGCCGGGCGGTGTTCCGATGTCGTGGATGGCTAAATGGCCAGGGGCTTATCCGATATTTGTAGAAAGTGCAGCGGGATCGCACTTCACAGATGTTGATGGCAATAAATATATTGATTTTTGTTTGGGCGATACCGGGTCGATGACGGGCCATTCACCGGCCGCCACCGTTGCTGCGATAACCGAACAGATGAAACATGGTTTCACATCAATGCTTCCGACTGAAGATGCCGTAATTGTTTCACAAGAACTTGCGAATCGTTTTGGATTACCGCTTTGGCAATTCACTGTGACCGCAACAGATGCCAATCGCCACACGATTCGTTACTGCCGATTGATAACTGGTAAATCGAAGATCATTGTGATTGATAAGTGTTATCACGGAAGCGTGGATGAAACTTTTGCGACTTTGGATAAAGATGGCAACACAATAAAGCGCGAAGGCAATTTGGGTGCTCCAGTTGATTTAGATCAGACAACTCGGGTTGTGGAATTTAATGATTTAGCAGGAATGGAAGCCGCTCTTGCAAAGGGCGATGTTGCTGCAATCTTGATGGAACCAGCGATGACAAATATCGGAATTGTTCTGCCAGATGATGGATATTTAAAGGCAGTTGGTGAACTTGCAAAGAAGTATGGTGCAATCTGGATTATTGACGAGACCCACACAATTTCGGTTGGCGCTGGTGGAATGACGGCGTTGCATGGATTAAAACCAGATATTTTGACAATCGGAAAAGCAATTGCTGGTGGAATTCCCACCGGAACATTTGGAATGACAACCGAGGTTGCTGCGCGCATTAAAGAGAAGACTTCTCGCGAAATAATTGATACTGGTGGAATTGGTTCGACCTTGGCTGGAAATTCCTTAAGCCTTGCTGCGATGCGGGCAACGCTGACAAAAGTATTAACGCCAGCTGCATTTGAAAAGATGGTTGCACTGGGGACAAAATGGTCTGATGGTGTTGATGCGTCGATTAAAGAATTTGAATTGCCTTGGTATTGCTCAAGGCTTGGGGCCCGCGGTGAATATTTGTTTCAAGCAACTGCGCCAAAGACTGGTAAAGAAGCGGCCGATGCTGGCGACTTTGAATTAGAGCAATACATCCATCTGCGCATGCTTAACGATGGATTTTTAATTACCCCATTCCACAACATGGCTCTGATGTCACCCGAGACATCTGATGCCGATGTTGATGCGCATTCTGCGGCATTTCGAAAGATGTGCGCGGAATTGGCTGCGAATTAAATCTAGTTAAAGCCTAGGCCTTGATACATTGCAAGTGCTGGTGCGTTATCGGCATCAACATAAAGCATTGCTTGCTTTAGGGATTTGCTATTTAGATAGTTCAAACCAGTGATTGCAAGGGCTTTGCCTAACCCAGTCTTTTTGTTTTCTGGGTCTACGCCGATTACATAAATTTCACCGATTGGATCTTGATTTACAAAATCGTGATGAATTTTCATCCAGCAGAAGCCAACCATTTTTTGATTATGTAATGCAATGAAGAATCCAGCAGGATCAAACCAGCTTTCAGCCATCCGATTTTCAAGGTCTTCCATTCCCCAGTTTCCTTGATCTGGGTGCTTTACAAATATTTTATTGTTTAAAGCCAGCCACTCTTCTTTATGAATTAATGGCTGAAAGGTTGAGATTTCAAAGTTATTTGAAGTTTGTGGAACCGGATCTAGAAGTGAACGATGTAATTTAAGGATATGGCGCATTTAATTAAATGCGTTCGTTAACGGCTGCCTCTTTGCCAGCACTTGGAAGTGTGAAGCGATAACCAACATTTCGGACGGTGCCAACAATTGCTTCATGTTCTGGGCCAAGTTTGGAACGCAGACGACGGATGTGAACATCGACGGTGCGAGTTCCGCCGAAGTAGTCATAGCCCCAAATTTCTTGCAGAAGTTGGGCACGAGTAAAGACGCGACCCGGATGTTGAGCCAGGAATTTAATTAATTCGAACTCTTTAAATGTTAGATCCAGCGAGCGCCCTTTTATCTTTGCGGTGTAAGAATTTTCATCGATAACAACTTCGCCAGTGCGAATTTCGCGTGATGATGGATCATTTGCAAAGTTGTTGGCTTCGATGCGACCAACTGCGATCCGAACACGAGCTTCGATTTCTGCAGGACCAGCGGTATCAAGGATTACATCGTCGAATCCCCAATCAGCGTTCATTGCAGAGAGCGCACCTTCAGTTGCGATTGTGATTATTGGGCAATCAACACCGGTGGACTTTAATAATTTGTTTAACGCCTTTGCACTTGGTAGATCGCGACGTGCATCAAGAAGAATGCAATCAACTTCGGGAACATCAACAAGGATTGATGCTTCGGCTGGAAGGATGCGAACTTGGTGTTGTAGCAGGGCAAGACTGGGAAGCACTTCAGCACTTGCGCCGAGTGTGTTTGTCAGAAGGAGAATTCTTGCCATAAGAGGTGTAAGAATACTCAGGTGAATTCATGGACTCCACTCCTTGTTGTGCTGGTCTTGGGCATCGCATTTGGCATTTGGTATACCCGTAGCAGAGGTGAGTTTCGAAGAAAAAAGACGGTTAATGGGCCCAAGCTTGACGCTTCGATAATCGGGGTCGAACTTGGCTCTCGTGTCACTATGGTGCAGTTCTCTTCGGCCTTCTGCTCGCCATGTCGAGCCACTAAGGCACTGCTAGAGGACATGGTTACAAAGATGCCGGATGTTCGATATGCCCATATCGATGCCGAATCTCATCTGGAATTAGTGCGCCAGCTCGATATCCGATCCACGCCAACCACGCTCTTCTTAAATGCTGCAGGCGTCGAAGTCGGACGTGCGATGGGAACACCGAAGCGCTCGCAGGTGATTGCGGCTGTAGAGGCTATTAGGTAAGTGCAAAACCTTCGCAAGTAGTCAATTAGTAATTGCTAACTTAGAATTGGGCTGTGCTGAAATTTGAACCAATCTTTTTAACAAAGCGTCGCCATATTGATTTTGGCCGCCTTGTTGGTTCTTTGTGTCGAATGTAATTAACTAAAAACGCAACATGAAGTTTTAGTTTTACAAATTATTCGACCACCTAGCAGAGGAAATAAAAATGGCAGTTTTAAATCAAAGCAGTGTTACACCAAAAACAAATCTCATTGATGCCCGCGGACCAAGGTTCTCGGCCGCAATCACAACATTGGTTCTTGCAACAGCGCTAGTAACCGAATCAGCAACCTTGATTGCAATTCAACTAGCAGTCTTTGCGATTGGTGCATTTGCCGGACCAGCGAAGACACCTTACGCATTTGTATTTAAGAAGCTTGTGAAGCCAAGACTTAAGGGCGAAGTTGTTACCGAAGATGCACGCCCACCACAGTTTGCTCAGAGCGTTGGATTAATTTTTGCAGTGGTTGCGCTTGCTGGATCAATTCTTTCAATCCCAGCCCTCTTTACAGTGGCTGTGAGCTTTGCGCTCTTTGCAGCTTTTCTAAATGCTGCCTTCAATTTCTGCTTGGGTTGCGAGATTTATCTCCTTGGCCTACGTACAGTTAAGTAATTTCAACAGTATCCAAGTTAGAATTAGCCATGGCTGATAAACACGAGTTACGCGATGCTGGACTTCGCCTGACGCCACAACGCGAATTAGTTTTGGCTGCGGTGCGTGCACTAGAGCATGCAACACCCGAAGAGGTTGCTGAAAAAGTTAAGTTAACGCATCCGGGAATTAATCTTTCAACTGTTTATCGAAATCTTGAAACTTTGGAGAATGTTGGTTTAGTTCAACATTCACACCTTGGACATGGCGGCGTTCGCTATCACGCATCGACTGAAGAGATTCATGCGCATTTAAATTGCGAAAGCTGTGGAACAATCATCGAGGTTCCGATCGAAGCAACAGCATCATTTACCCAATCACTTCTCGATGGATATGGCTTCCACACCGACCTTACACACTTGGCAATTGCAGGTCGTTGCGAATCTTGCTTTAACAAGCCCTAAACTCGTAGTCACTATGACTGCCGTAATCGTTGAAGCTGGCCCAGATGCTGGGGCAGTTTGGCATTTCGGTGAACCAAATCAAGAACAGCGTGCACTTGCTGCCGGAACTGCTTGGGCAGATCTTTCGCATCGCGGAGTTGTTTCGGTAAGCGGACCAGATCGCTTAAGTTGGTTGCATTCAATAACTACGCAAGATATTGAGAAGTTAACACCAGGACTTTGGGTAAGCTCATTAATCCTTGATGCAAATGGTCACATCACACATCATTTTTATTTAGTCGATGATGGAACGACGACTTGGATACATACCGAGAAAGAAAAGACTGCAGAACTAATTTCTTACTTTGAGAAAATGAAATTTATGTTGCGAGTTGAAATCACAGATCGATCAGAAGAGTATGCAGTGCTTCGTGCACCCGGCACCGCAGATGCAATTGGTGGGCCTTATGCACTTGTTACATATGATGAACTTGAAGATATGAAATCGGCGTTTAATCAGAATTATTTGCAGGTCGGAACTTGGGCACTCGATGCCGAACGAGTCGCAGCTGGACGGGCGCGAATCCTCTTTGAAACAGATCACAAATCGATTCCGAATGAATTAGGTTTTTTAAACAATGCAGTGCATATGAAAAAAGGTTGTTATCCAGGACAAGAAACAGTTGCGAAAGTTTTTAATTTGGGCAAGCCACCACGGCGCTTAACTTTGTTGCACTTAGATGGTTCGATGGTTGCGATGCCAGAAAACGGAGCAAAAGTTGAATTTGAGGGCAAAGAGATTGGTTTTATCGGAACTGTTGCAAGACATTACGAACTTGGACCAATTGCACTTGCAGTTTTAAAGCGAAATGTTCCTTTAGAAGCAGCTCTCATTGCTTCTGGAGTGAGCGCAACACAAGAGTTAATTAATAATTAGTAGACCAGCGCCTGCACACCAGGTTGCATAATTTCTTCAATAAAACTTGCGGCACCAGCAATTACAATTCCGGGAATTTGATCGCCTTCATTTATCCCACGTCGAACTGCGCATTGTGTGCAAAGTGTTATTTTTCCGGCAGCAAGAATCGCATCGCGAAGATCAGCTAATTTTGCAGAGTGCGGTAATTCAAATTCTTCACATTTTCCGGGGACTGCAAACCATGCGGCCTCACCAGTAAGCCAGAGTGAAACTTCGGCGCCACTAGCAAGTGCGGTTGATGCAACGGTAAATGCTTGCGCACAACGCTCGGGATCATTGGCCCCAGCCATTACTTTCACGACTAGTTTCCCAACAGGATTAGCACTTTTCATGGGCGAGACTCTACTCGCCACTGGCGTTACCCTTAGACAATGGAAACCGCGACCACCATTTTATTAATTGCGGGAACGTTGCTAATCGGGTTGTTCTTATTCTTAAAGGGAATCCGCGGCGCTATTAAGTCTTGGAAAGGCGAATCGACAGATGGCATTTGAAATACCTGAAGGCGTGCATCCGGATTGTTATCCCCTGGCCTGGCTTATTGGGACTTGGCGCGGAAAAGGTTCTGGTGAATATCCTGGAATCGAACCCTTTCAATTTGCGCAAGAAGTTACTTTTAATCATGACGGTCGCCCATTTTTAAATTACTTTTCACGCTCTTGGATTATTAATGAGAAGAATGAAATCTTGCGCCCTGGTGGATCTGAAGTTGGATTCTGGCGCCCGAAGGAGAATAAGACTTTAGAAGTTGTTTTGTCGCACAGCACTGGAATTTCTGAAGGCTGGGTCGGAGTTCATGATGGACCGAAAATTCAATTAGCAATGGATCAAGGTTACTCAGCGCCATCAGCGAAGATTGTTACAGCAGGACAACGACTTTATGGATTAGTTGAGGGTCAATTATTTTATGCATATGACATGGCTGCTGAAGGTCAGACTCTGCAAGCACACATCTGGTCGAGTTTAGAAAGACAAGTTGGCGAATAAAATTGAGCACTGAATTTCAAGGTGGAGTTTTAGCCGAACTTACTCGCAATGGTCTGGTGGAATCGATTCATAGCGGACATTTAATTATGTTAAATGCCGATGGCTCGGTTTATAAAACAAAGGGAAATGCGGATCTGCCGATTTTCCCAAGATCATCTGTGAAGTGCATTCAGGCAAGTGCGATGGTGCGTAATGGTTTGAAACTTGAACCGAGGTTGTTGGCTTTAGTAGAGGCAAGTCATTCGGGTGCTGCGATGCATCAAGAAGCAGTGCTAGAAATTTTGAAAGGTGCAGGCTTGCAAGAAAGTGATCTGCAATGTTCTTTAGATAAACCGCTTGGCGATGCCGAGCGAATTGCCTGGGGCGAAAAACCTGCAACCAGACTTGCAATGAATTGTTCTGGAAAACATGCCGGAATGCTTGCAACTTGTGTTGTGAATGGGTGGGATACCAAAACTTATTTGAGCGCAGATCATCCGCTGCAAGTAGCGGTTTTAGCCGAGATTGAAAGCTTGGCTGGTGCGAAGGTTGCGAATAAAACATTTGATGGTTGCGGTGCGCCACTCTTTGCATTGACTACTCGGGAATTAGCTAATGCAATTCGAAACATAACAATTTCAAAAAATCCAGTTCATGTTGAAGTTATGAACGCGGCTCGGGCATTTCCTGAAATGGTTGCGGGCGAAGGTCGTTTAACAACACGGACAATGCAATCCGTCCCTGGTCTCTTTATGAAGGAGGGGGCCGAAGCAGTAGAGGTTGCTTCAATGAGCGATGGCCGCACCTTAGTTTTCAAAATAAGTGATGGATCTTGGCGGGCATTTGGTGCAATCATGCACGCTGCGCTTCTGGAGTGGGGAATTACTACAACCGAAGAAGCTTTGAATGTTTATGGTGGCGCGAATATTGTTGGTGGAATGCGGGCGGTGTTGTAGATGAAAAGTCGGATTGCAACTCTGATGGTTCATACCTCGCCACTGGAACAAGCAGGTATGGGCGATGCCGGCGGAATGAATGTTTATGTAATCGAAAATTCAATCAAGATGGCAAATGCCGGTGTTGAAGTAGATATCTTTACCCGCGCAGATAAAAGTGGATTAGCTGATGCAGTTCAAATTGCAAACGGTGTAACGGTTCATCACCTAGAAGCTGGGCCAATTGGTGCGCTGACCAAAGAGGAGCTGCCTTCTCAAATTGGTGCTTTAACTTCGGCATTCATGGAACATCAACGTGGTAAACCAAATGACTTCTACGACATCATTCATTCGCATTACTGGATCAGTGGACAGCTTGGGTGGATGATTTCTGAACGCACAGGGGTGCCTCTTGTTCACACAATGCACACGATGGCGAGGGTAAAGAATCGCGCTCTTGCCGAAGGTGATGTGCCTGAACCACTGATTCGCGCACTTGGTGAAGAACAAATTGTGCAGAACTCAAAAGCTTTAATTGCGAATACCGACGCCGAAGCTGCAAGTTTGGTTTCACTCTATGGGGCAGATACCGATCGAGTAAAAGTTGTGACACCTGGTGTTGACTTGCAGCGCTTCACTCCTGGACACGGAAAAGCTAGCGCCCGAAACATTTTGGATATTGCATCAGATGCAATCATGTTGATGTTTGTTGGTCGAATTCAGCCACATAAGGGTCCAGAAGTTTTGGTGCGTGCAATTGCAGAACTTGTTGCACGCGCACCGCATCTGCGTTCGAAGCTTGCACTTGTGATTATGGGCGGCGCATCAGGGACTGGCATCAACGAACCAGATCGCTTGGCAAAGCTTGCAACTTTCTTGGGAGTTGCAGATTTAATCCATTTCAAAGAGCCAGTATCTAGAAGCGAACTCGCTGATTGGTATCGCGCATCAGATTTAGTCTGCGTTCCTTCATATTCTGAAAGTTTTGGTTTAGTAGCCCTAGAAGCACAAGCATGCGGAACACCGGTTATTGCGAGTGCTGTAGGTGGACTTCGCACCGCAGTGTCTGATGGAATTTCTGGAATTTTGGTTGATGGCCACGATCCAAAGGCTTGGGCCTCGGTTGTTTCACGTTTAATAGCCGAACCACAGCGACGAGTTCTTTTATCAATGGGCGCACTTGATCATGCAAAGAAATTTGGATGGGAGAACACTGCTCGCCAAACTTTAGATGTTTATGACTGGGTCTTATCAAAACCTAAGTCAAACCCGTTGTGGGTCGCACAATAAGATGATTGACCCACGCGTAATTATTGAAGACTTTTTAGATTCGCATGATTTAGATTATGAAAAAAGTGGAACTAGCACTTTTCTGGTAACGCTACCTGGTGAGAAAAAACTGCAGACCCACTGCGCTTTAATCGTTGGTGATAATTCATTAAGCATCAATGCCTTTGTAATTCGCAGGCCAGATGAGAACGCCGACAAAGTTCACGAATGGCTCCTGACCAAGAATGCATCGATGTATGCAGTTACTTATGCGATTAATGAACTTGGCGATATTTTTCTAGTTGGTCGTCTGCCTTTGCCAGCGGTTACAGATGTTGAAATTGATCGCATCTTAGGAGCAGTGCTGCAGTATTCAGATTCCTCTTTTAACCAATTGTTAGAACTTGGATTTGCTTCATCTATCCGTCGTGAATGGGCTTGGCGAGTTTCACGCGGTGAATCGCTTTCAAATTTAAAAGCATTTGAACATTTTATCTAAGGCGAAATAGGATTAAGCCATGACAAAGAAATTGATTTTGCTGCGACATGGCGAGAGCGAATGGAATGCTCTTAATTTATTTACCGGTTGGGTTGATGTTCGCCTATCCGATAAAGGAATTGGTGAAGCCAAGCGCGGTGGTCAATTACTTAAAGAGCGCGGTTTGTTGCCCGATGTTGTTCATACTTCGTTACTTCGTCGAGCGATACATACTTCGCAGCTTGCACTGGATGAAGCCGATCGCCATTGGATTCCGGTAAATCGCAGCTGGCGTTTAAATGAACGTCATTACGGCGCACTTCAGGGCAAGGATAAGAAAGAGACTCTGGCGCAATATGGCGAAGAGCAATTTCAATTATGGCGTCGCTCATTCGATGTTCCGCCACCACCAATTGAAGATAATGATAAGTATTCGCAATTTAGCGATGCCCGCTATGCCGACTTAGGTGCAAGTTTGCCAAAGACTGAATGTCTTAAAGATGTTGTTGAACGCATGATTCCTTATTTCAACGGCGAGCTAAAAACTGATTTGAATTCAGGTAAAACCGTTTTGGTAACTGCGCATGGAAATTCAATTCGCGCTTTGGTAAAACATATTGATGGTATTTCTGATACTGATATCGCTGGTGTAAATATTCCGACCGGTATTCCACTTCTTTACGAATTCAATGATCAATTCGAGCCAGTTAAAAAAGGTGGCGAGTATTTAGATCCAGATGCAGCCAAGGCTGCGATTGAAGCAGTTGCGAATCAGGGTAAGAAGTAAGACTTAAGCTTTTTCGCTTCGGTATTCGCCAGTAACTAAGAAATAGACACGACGGGAAATCGATACCGCGTGGTCGCAGCAACGTTCGTAGTAGCGGCCAAGAAGTGTCATATCAATTGCAACTTCTGCGCCGTGCTTCCAATTTTCATCCAAGATAACTGCAATTAAATCTCTATGTAACTTATCCATTTCGTCATCATCAGTTGCAATTTCTACGGCGCGTTCTAAATCGCGGGATTCCATAACGTTGGCTAATTTTCCAATAATTTTATTTGCGACGACTCCCATTTCTTCAATGGTCTTTACTAACTCATCCGGAACACTGCGCTTTGGATAACGAATTCTTGCTTGCTTCGCAATGTGATGAGCCATGTCGCCCATTCGCTCTAGATCGGCGCTCATGCGAAGTGATGTAACCAAAGTTCTTAAGTCAGAAGCAACCGGTTGTTGACGGGCCATCAGATCAATTGTTCTGGCATCTAAATCGTGTTGCATGAAATCAATTGCGTCATCCGCATCAATAACTTGCTCTGCAAGTTCAAGATTGGGAGTAAGAAGTGCCTTAGTAGCGTCGTCCATCGCACCTTGAACCAATTCGGCCATCTTTATAAGTGATAGACCAATGGCATCTAATTCATCATGAAAGGCGTCGCGCATCCCCGTAGTTTAGTGGAACAACTGGATTCATAACGATAAGGGTATGAACCCAGCCTTTCAGGCGAGTGAACAATGGGTAAATTCAGGCGGGAGCGCAAAAATCAAGGTTGGGTCCAGGAATGTAGGCGAATACGATTGGGCTATGGGCTGGCTTGGAAATTCGAAAGTCGCTAAAAGCTCTGAAATTTTTAAGCTTTCCGAACCAATTTCTAATGAAGTCGCGGCACTTTTAAATTCAATTGAGATGGCTAGCGTAATTCTGGCACCAGGTGAACGACCTATTTATTTCTCGCCATCAGCAATTAGTTTAGGTGTGATCCGAGATGAAAAAATTTCGGCAACAAATCTTCTTGCATTGATTCGTGCCGTGCGCAGAAATGGTATTTCGCAAAGCGGTGTTATTGAAATTCCAAGAGGTCCCATTGGCGAAGGAACTCGTCAGTTATCGGTGAAGATTTCAAAATTGGGCGACGACGGTCTTTTGCTAATGATGTTGAGCGATGAGAGCGAGGCTGAGCGAGTTGATGCCGTTCGCCGAGATTTCGTTGCAAATATTTCACACGAATTAAAAACTCCAATCGGTGCTCTCTCGTTATTGGCCGAAGCCGTAATGCAAGCAAATGACGATCCAGCAGCCGTGACAAATTTTGCTGCAAGGATGCAGAAAGAATCTAAACGGTTATCGGATTTAGTGCAGGAAATAATCAATCTGTCTAGGTTGCAATATTCCGATCCGCTTTTGGATGCCTCATTAATCAATATCGATGACGTTGTTGAGCAAGCAGTTTCACAAGCGCAGGTAAATGCGGATGATCGCAAAATTGAATTGTTGCTCGGGCCAAAGAGTCAAGCAACAGTTACTGGTGATCGAAATCAATTAGTTATGGCTGTCCACAACTTAATTGAAAATGCAATTAATTACAGCGAAGATGGAACTAAGGTTTCGATTAATCAAGAAATTGAAGATGGAATTGTCAACGTTTCAGTTATTGATCAAGGTATTGGAATATCTGAATCAGACATTGAAAGAATTTTTGAAAGGTTTTATCGAGTTGACCAGGCGAGATCTCGTGAAACAGGCGGCACCGGTCTTGGCCTTGCAATCGTTAAACATGTCGCGCTCAATCATGGTGGCGATATTGCGGTTTGGAGTTCACCAGGTGTCGGAAGTACATTCTCATTGCGTTTGCCAACTGGTAGCGGAAGCGAAAGGTAGATAAATGGCCCGAATTTTGGTTGTAGAAGATGAATCTTCATTTTCTGAAGCAATTTCATTCCTTCTTCGCAAAGAGGGTTTCGAGGTGGACGTAGCCGAATCTGGCCAAGCTGGCATTGATGATTTCGAGCGCAATGGCGCTGATTTAATTCTTTTAGATTTAATGCTTCCGGGTCTTTCCGGAACTGAAGTTTGCCGACAAATTCGCAGCAAGTCACAGGTCCCAATAATTATGTTGACTGCAAAAGATACCGAGATTGATAAAGTCGTTGGCCTTGAACTGGGCGCAGATGACTACGTAACCAAACCTTATTCTTCACGCGAACTGATTGCGCGAATAAATGCAGTAATGCGTAGATCTCAAAATCCAGATGTTGAAATTGAAAATGGAATTATTGCTATTGGTCCAGTTCGCTTAGATGTTGATCGCCACCAGATGAGCCTTGATGGAAAAGTGGTTGCACTTCCACTTAAGGAGTTCGAACTTCTTGAATTCTTGATGCGAAACTCTGGCCGGGTCTTAACAAGAACGCAATTAATCGATCGAGTTTGGGGAAGCGATTACTTTGGCGACACCAAGACTTTAGATGTTCACATAAAAAGATTGCGCGCGAAAATTGAAGTAGATCCGGCGAATCCGGTATTTATTCAGACAGTGCGTGGTCTTGGATATAAGTTCGAAAACTAGTTTTCCACGATTTCTGGATTACCAACATTTACAAACTCATCAGCCTTCGCTCGAACCAAGGCAGATAGTTTCATCGGTCCAGAGTTAGCAAAAGAAACTTCTAATTCGACATGATCA
>JAURGA010000040.1 GCA_030834095.1 Candidatus Nanopelagicales bacterium
ACCAGCAGCTGTAACCGCTTCAAGAATTAGATCAAGTGCTGCACGGTTTGAATCTAGGTTTGGCGCAAAGCCACCTTCGTCACCAATACTTGTCGCAAGGCCACGTTGTTTTAATACTGACTTAAGGCTGTGATAAATCTCGGCGCCCCAGCGAAGTGATTCGCTAAATGATTCGGCGCCAATTGGGGCAACCATAAATTCTTGGATATCAACATTGGTATCTGCATGTGCACCACCATTAAGAATGTTCATCATCGGAACTGGAAGTGTGTGCGCAGTTGGTCCACCGATATAGCGGAAGAAAGATAAATCTGCAGATTCTGCTGCAGCACGCGCTACTGAAAGTGAGACACCAAGGATTGCATTTGCACCAAGGCGGCTCTTATTTTTTGTGCCATCAAGTGCGATCATCTCTTCATCAATTAAACGTTGATCTTGCGCATCAAATCCAGAAACTGCTGGCGCGATTTCATCATTAACAAATTCAACGGCCTTTAAAACACCTTTGCCGAGATAGCGCTTGCCACCATCGCGAAGTTCGGCTGCTTCAAATGCACCCGTAGATGCACCGCTTGGAACAGCGGCGCGAGCACTTGAACCATCTTCGAGAACAACTTCGACCTCAACTGTTGGGTTTCCGCGAGAATCTAAAATTTCGCGTGCGTGAACTGCCTCGATAAGTGCCATGATGCTCCTCTATTTTCTGCTAATTCTAACTTGTTATGAGTTGCTATCTTGCTTCATATTTCTTTATTTGCTCGATGTAGCCCTTGATTGCCGAGCGCAGGGCTGCTTCGGGATCGATATCTAGTGCAAGTGCCTGGTCGAGAATCCCGAGAAGCGCCTGGCCTAATTCTTTCTCAGTAGTCCCAGGAGATAATTTGAGTGGATGCTCGATTGCAATTTGATGGCCATATTTCTGGGCCCGATAAATCAATTTTGTTGCAAGTGCCAAAGCTGGTTGGCCAAGTGGAACACCTTCAGTTGCTGAAGTCCGCCCCTTTTCTGCTGCTTTCTGCGCTTCCCAATTCTCTAAAACTTCTGCGCTACCTGAAACTTTTGTATCCAAAAAAACATGTGGATGTCTGCGAACTAGTTTTTCGGCGACCGTTTTTGCCACATCTTCAACGCTAAAAGGGTCTGTTGGATGTTCTTCGGCCATTCGGGCATGAAAGAAAACTTGAAGTAATACATCGCCAAGTTCTTCGCGCATTGCGGCGCGATCATTCTCTTCTACCGCTTCAATAAATTCGTAGGACTCTTCCAATAAATATTTCAGAAGTGATTCGTGGCTCTGCTCAGCATCCCAAGGACAACCCCCCGGAGATCTGAGTTGATTCATTACTTCACGTAACGCTTCAAGTTGTGAAGTTGAATCTGGCATTGTGTCTACTTCTTAACGGTTGCGTTATCTGCAATCGGAGCAATGTTGCCGCTCGCATAATCCCAAACACCGTAACGTGGATTAATCTCGACTTTCAACTCCTTGGCCATACCAATAATTAAATTCTGGATACCGCTGCCATCGGTGCTTGTGTCACCATTTGCTATTAGAGCTTCTCCTAATTTTTCAGCGAGCAGAACCGTGCGGATGTAACGTTCAAAATCGCTAGGTGCAATCTGGGCTCCGACAAGTGAGAAAGCCAGGCGATCTTCGCCACCAATTTGCGTAATGATATCTGCGCGACGTGCTCCGATTTCAGCACCAGTTATTTTGATGTTTATTCTCGCTGCAAGTTCATCAAATAGGACTGAAATAATATGGAACCGAACTGCATTTACATTTAGCTCTTCACCGATTGCCAAAGAAAGTCCTTCGGTTTCAACTTTATTACGCTCTTCAACTATTTCATTCACGGTGCCCTGCAGGGTTGAAATTGGAACCACAGTATCGCCAATGGTCGCGGCTGAATTTGTGCTTGAGCAACCAGTTACTAGAAGAAGTGAGGCAGCACCAAGCACTGCAACTAATTTCTTAACATTATTCACAAAATCCCCGTTCACTTATCTTCAGTTAATTTTTAATTTAACTTCTTCACTGGCGCAACGATTGAGGTTAGAACTTCGATCGTCCAAGGCAGAACTGAAGTATCCCCTATCTCCCCGCCTGCAATCCAATTGGGGGCGCTGGTTCTCGCAACTAATACGCTTGAAGTGGCCACTTTCACGATTGAGCCAGGATAAATTCGGTTCAATTTCATAATTGCAGAATCTGGGAGAGTCAGTGGGGCTAATCGCAAGAATTTACCTTGAAGAACAACTTCGGTTAATCCAAAACTCTTTGCCAAGGTTCGAAGGTGCGCAACAGACATTAAGTTCAGCGCATCTTCTGGCAACTCTCCAAAGCGATCAATAAGTTCAGCTTGAATCGCATCTAACTCTTCCGAGTTCTGGGCATCAGCCATTCTGCGATAAATATCTAGACGCAATCTTTCTGAGGCTAAGTATTCAACTGGAATGTGCGCAGTGATCGGAAGTTCTACCTTGCACTCTTTAAATTTACCTTCATCTTCATTCTGTGGAACAAAGCCAGTCTTAAATTCTTCAACTGCTTCCCCAACCATTCGCATATATAAGTCGAAGCCAACTTCTGCAATGTGGCCAGATTGTTCACCACCAAGCAAATTACCAGCCCCGCGAATTTCTAAATCCTTAAGAGCAACCTGCATTCCAGAACCTAAATCCGTATTTGTAGCAATCGTTGTAAGTCGATCGTGCGCAACTTCAGTAAGTGGCTTATCTGCGTTGTATAGAAAGTAGGCATATGCCCGTTCTCTAGAACGCCCAACACGTCCTCGAAGTTGGTGCAACTGTGAAAGCCCGAAGGTGTCAGCGCGATCAACGATTAAAGTATTTGCATTTGGAATATCAATTCCACTTTCAATTATTGTTGTGCAGACTAAAATATCGAAATCTCGCTCCCAGAATCCAAGAATCGCATCTTCAAGTTCGCGCTCACCCATCTGACCATGTGCAACCCTGATCCGAGCTTCTGGAACTAATTTTCTTAGTCGTTCAACAACGCCATCAATGCTCTCTACTCGATTGTGGATATAAAAGATTTGGCCATCACGCAATAATTCTCGGTGAATTGCTGCGGTCACCTGCTTGTCATCATATGGTCCGACATAAGTTAGAACTGGATGTCGCTCTTCTGGGGGTGTAGTTATGTTCGACATTTCTCGGATGCCAGTAATTGCCATCTCTAAAGTCCTTGGAATTGGGGTCGCTGACATCGAGAGCACATCTACATTGGTTCGGGTCTTCTTAAGTTCTTCCTTATGTTCAACGCCAAAACGTTGCTCTTCATCAACAATTACTAGTCCTAAATCTCGAAACTCCACATCCTTCGAAAGCAGTCGATGAGTTCCGATTACAACATCAACTGAACCGGTCTTAATCCCCTCAAGAATTTCGCGACCTTCTTTTGGAGTGTTAAATCTTGATAGGCCAGCAACCTTTACCGGAAAACCGGTATAGCGATTGTTGAAAGTTGTTAAGTGCTGCTGCACCAAAAGCGTTGTTGGAACCAGCACCGCAACTTGTTTCCCATCTTGCACCGCTTTAAATGCGGCACGAATTGCAATTTCAGTTTTTCCATATCCAACATCGCCACAAACAATGCGATCCATTGGATGCGATTTCTCCATATCGGCTTTAACTTCTTCAATTGTTGCAAGTTGGTCAGTTGTTTCAACATAAGAGAATGCGGATTCGAGTTCACCTTGCCAAGCAGTGTCTGGTGAGAATGCATATCCGGGTGCGCTCATTCGCGCGGCATAAAGTTGAATCAATTCTGCAGCGATTTGTTTAACCGCCTTGCGGGCGCGGCGTTTTGTGTTCTGCCAATCCGATCCACCAATACGATTTACCGAAGGGGCTTCGCCGCCAACGTATCTGGTGATTTGCTCCAAGGTATCGGTTGGAACAAATAATCTATCTGCAGGTTGGCCGCGCTTTGATGCCGCGTATTCGATTACTAAATATTCGCGTGAAATGCCAGAAACTGTGCGGTTTACTAACTCTAAATACTTTCCGACCCCGTGCTGTTCATGAACTACATAATCTCCTGGCCGCAATTCAATTGGATCAATCGCCTTCTTTCTTCGCGAAGGCATTCGAGCTTGGTCTTTGCTAGATGTCCGTTGCCCAGAAATATCTTTCTCGGTAATCAGAGCGAACTTAATACTGTGATTGATGAAACCATGTTCAATGGAATTAGTGACTGCTTTAACGCCATCTAATTCAGATTCACGGAAGAGCGCTTGATAACGCTCAAGAATGCCGGCGCCGCTTGCACTAAAGAGAATTTGATAGCCATTTGCTAGCCAATTTTCGATATCTGCGATTGCGGCCTCTAACTTGCCACCATAAATGGGAATTTCTAGAAAATCATCTAAAGCCCCAGCGTTAGCTAAATCTTCAGGGTTCTGGGTATATGGATTTAGCGACCACAACATCAACTTCGCGTCTGTGATTTTCGATTGCACTTCATCGAATGTTGAATACCCGCCACTGGCAATTACTCCGGTGAGATCAATAGGGGCGCTTGTTCCGAAAGCTGCGCTCGACCACGATGCTTCGAGAAATTCTTGATTGGTTGCTACTAGATCTGCAGCTCGGGATTTAATTCGCGGCTGGTCAATTATGAATACCTGAAAATTTGTCGGCAAAAATTCAATCAGATTTTTGAACTCTGGTTTGAGCAAAGCACCAATAGATTCCATTCCTTCGACACAAATACCCTCACTTATCTTGCTTGCCATCTCATTGAGTTGCGGGAATTCTGCGGCTAGGTATCTTGCTTTTTCTTTTACATCCTCAGATATCAAAAGTTCTCGGCCAGGATAAATAATTACTTCACTTTTAATTGCCTCGTATGTCCGCTGATCTGAGACTTGAAAATACTGAATATCTTCGATTGTGTCACCAAAGAAATCTAAGCGAATTGGATGTTCATGGTCCGATGGAAATAAGTCAAGGATTCCACCGCGAACTGCGAAGTCTCCACGTTTTTCAACGAGGTCAGTTCGAGTGAAACCGAAGTAAGAGAGTCGTTCGATTAATTGCGCCATTGAGATATCTTTATCAATTACCAAAGAGATAAGTTCTTCATCCAAGATGTCGCTAACGATTGGTTGAAGTGCGCCACGAATGGAAGTAATAATTACTTTTGGTGGCTTGGCAGAATTGATTTTATGTAGTGCCTTAATTCGTGTCGTAACTGTGTCGCTCTTTGGACTTAATCGCTCGTGCGGAAGCGTTTCCCAAGCTGGGAAATCAATTACATAATCGCCAATTAGCGAACTAATTTCATTGCTAAGTTCATCTGCGATTCGGGTAGAAGGTGCAATAACTAGCAGAGGTGCATTTGTGCTCAAGTTTGCAAGCACGTAAGAACGTATCGAATTTATACAGACGAGTTCGCCATCGGTGCGAGTTGTAGTGATTGAAAGATCTGGGAGAGCAGATAAAAGTGTCACTTCATCGCCTCCAGAACAACGCCAAAAGCCCCACATCCAATCTGGATGGGGGTGTTATGGGAGAAATTGTATTAAAGGATTTAATTCGTTTCGACCAGGGTGCTAGACCTGTAATGATTAGCCAGTGAGCGAGCAGACAACACAATTTCAGGCAGATGATGCCGGGCTTCGTGCTGATGTTCGCCGATTAACTGAATTGTTGGGTGAATCGCTGGTTCGCCAAGAGGGCTCACAACTAGTCGATTTAGTTGAGAAGGTTCGCAAAGCTGTTCGCGAAGGTGGCGGCGAGGAAATTCTTGAAAACATTTCAGTTGATGAAAGTGTCCAACTTGTAAGAGCATTTAGTAACTACTTCAATTTAGCAAACGTTGCAGAGCAAGTGCACCGAGCACGAATTCTTTCGGATGAGCGAAACAGTGGCGGCTCTTGGTTAACCAGAGCTGTAGATCGCATAATTGAAGTTCAAGCCGAAAGTAAAGAATTCACTACAAAAGATATTCAGGGATGGATTGATAATTTCTCAGTCCGTCCAGTATTTACTGCGCATCCAACTGAAGCGGCTCGTCGTTCGGTGTTGAGCAAGATGAATTCGATTGCAGAACTGTTAGATCAACCGGCAAGTGCAAGACGTGATCGCAGACTTGCCGAAACCATTGATCTGCTCTGGGAAACGGATGAACTTCGTTTGGGGCGGCCAGAACCGCTAGATGAAGCAACTAACGCGCTTTATTATCTCGATGACTTATTCCGATTAACCATCCCAGAAGTCTTAGATGATTTTGCACATGAATTAAAACGTCTTGGTGTAACCGTTTCGCCAACATCCCGCCCATTAAGTTTTGGGACCTGGATTGGTGGCGACCGTGATGGAAATCCAAACATCACCGCAAGTGTTACTACCGCTGCAATCACGCTTCAAACTGGCCACTTTATTCGCGCGCTAACTGCATCACTTGATCAACTTCGCCAAGCGCTTTCTGTATCAACTCGAATTTCTGGGACAACACCAGAATTGGATGCATCTGTTGCAAAGGATCTTGATTTACTTCCAGAGATTGAAGAGCGCTTCCGTAGATTAAATGTTGAAGAGCCATATCGTTTGAAAGCAACTGCAATCCGCCATCGCTTAATTCTTACCCAACGCCGACATGCGGTTGGTGGCCCACATGTTGCAGGACGTGATTATGAGAGCACAGCGCAATTATTGGCTGATTTAAATCTGATGCGGGATTCACTTCTGTCTCACCGTGGTGAATTAATCGCAACCGGTTTACTTGAGCGAATCATCCGCACCGTTTCTAGTTTTGGTTTAACCCATGCAACCATGGATATTAGAGAGCATTCTGATGCCCATCACCACGCTCTGGCTCAAATTGAGAGTGTTGGTTTAGAGAATTTACAGAACCTAGATGAAGCAGCCCGCAAAACTGTTGATACCTTTATTGCAATCCGCGATTTGATTGCAAAATTTGGGCCAGAAGTTATTGAAACCTACATAATCTCAATGACTAAGTCTCATAAGGATGTTCTAGCTGCGGTTGAGCTTTCTCGTATTACTGGACTCTTTGGAAAAGTTGGCTTTGCTCCACTGCTTGAAACTGTTGCCGAACTTCAAACAGCTGACACTATTTTAGATAATCTTTTAAGCGATAAGAGCTATCGCGAACTCGTAACCATGCGGGCAAATGTGCAAGAAGTAATGCTTGGGTATTCAGATTCAAATAAAGATGCCGGTATTGCGACTTCGCAATGGGAGATTCATAAAGCCCAACGAAAGCTCCGCGATGTTGCAATCAAACATGGTGTAACCCTGCGTTTGTTTCATGGTCGCGGTGGATCAGTCGGACGCGGTGGCGGACCAACTTACGATGCGCTAATTGCTCTGCCTTGGGGATCAATTGATGGTCAGATAAAGATGACCGAGCAAGGTGAAGTTATCAGTGATAAATATGCGCTGCCATCCTTAGCTCGAGAGAATGTTGAACTTGCACTTGCCGCAGCCCTTGAAGCAACAGTTTTAAATCGGGCACCGCGTCAAAGCCCGCAGGCTCTTGCAAATTGGGGTTCTTGCATGGATGTAGTAAGTGGAAGTGCATTTAAAACTTATCGCGAACTAATTGATCATCCAGACCTGCCAGCATATTTCTATGCATCGACTCCAGTAGAACAACTTGGCGAAATGTTCTTGGGTTCCAGGCCTTCGCGCCGGCCTGATGCGGCAAGTGGATTAGCTTCACTTCGCGCTATTCCATGGGTTTTTGGTTGGACCCAATCTAGGCAGATTGTTCCTGGCTGGTTCGGTGTCGGATCTGGATTAAAAGCTGCACGTGAAAGTGGAAAGTTAGATGTTCTTGCTGAGATGTTAAAGGATTGGCACTTCTTCCGCACCTTCATAAGCAATGTTGAAATGACGCTGGCAAAGACAGATTTAGTAATGGCTCGTAAGTATGTGAAGAGTTTGGTTGACCCAAGCCTGCATCATTTCTTAGACACAATCGAAGCGGAATTCGAATTAACTAAATCTGAGATTCTGCTATTGACCTCTAAGCAGGATTTGCTGGGCGATCAGCAGATTCTTGCGCGCACTCTGCAAGTTCGAGATGCCTATTTGGCACCACTGCATTTATTGCAAATTACGCTGCTGCATAAAGTAAGAAACGATCAGAACGTTGATCCGCTTATTAGACGAGCGCTGTTGCTGACAATAAACGGTGTTGCTGCTGGCCTACGCAACACTGGCTGATTTACTTATTAAATTCCTGTTGCGCAT
>JAURGA010000019.1 GCA_030834095.1 Candidatus Nanopelagicales bacterium
GAAGAGTGAACGCTGGAAACTCCTTCACGGCCATCTGTTCATACCGGCCATCAAATCACTCATATGTGATGATAACTGCAACGCTAAATCCAACCGATTCTTACTACGTGGGAACCGTTTCGAGTAGCGCGCAATACCTAGATACTAGGAGGGTTGGGCGTATGTCTTACACGCTGAGCATTCCATGAAGATATGTTTCCTAGACCGAATTAAATAGAGTTTGCCCATGAAGGTTTTTAGAGTTACAGCCCTGGCTCACCGTGTTCTTTTTCCCCGCGGTCGCTAAAACTTTCAAGTGACTATAGGCACTTCGACCAGGATGGATTCCAGTAAACCCCAATGAAACGCCAATGCTGTGTGCAGGTTGATCTAGGTCGTGGTAGCTAATTCCGCTAAAAGTCGCGCTTCCCGTGGTCGGTGCGACGAGATTAACTAGGCAACGAAGCGAGGTTGTTTTCCCGGCACCATTAGGACCAAGAAATCCGGTGACTCTGCCCGGTTTTGCTGAGAAAGAAAGATCAGTTACTGCGTTAACTTGCGAATTTCCATGACCAAATACCTTGGTCAGGCTATTTACTTCGATTAGCAAACCTGAATTTCCAGATGAATTAGAAATCCTTCGAGATTCCACGAGTAACCTCACTCTCAGCTGAGTGTCGCACTTGTCAATTGACAGCCTGCATCTTCAGTCTAGCCGATGCACTTAATTGCTCGGGCAGGAAAAGGCTATAAACAGATCGGTAACAGCCTCAAGTTAGTGTCGATTATCGCAGTAGAGGTAAACACGATTCCGGGGCGCGCAGAGTCGAGGATGGAACGGCGTTAATTGCTAGTCTCAGTTTGTTTGAACGGTTTTAAGTGGGGCGGGTCGGGCTCGAACCGACGACTACCGAATTATGAGTTCGTCGAATTATAGTTCCACGCGTATCTTAACGTTCCTTAGTAACTAACTTTAAGCGTGAATTGAACCTCTAAGTGTCTGTTAATTCCTCTATATACCTACAAGGTGTTAGACAAGTGTTAGGCAAAAGATAAAAACTACATAATTAGACCGCGTAGGAATTGTAAAACCCCTGGTCGTAAACGTGGACCGTACTGGGATCGAACCAGTGACCCCCACAATGTCAATGTGGTGCTCTACCGCTGAGCCAACGATCCTTAAGTAACCTTAAGATGCGGAATATTACCCAACTTCTATTTCATGCGCGACCGAAGTCATCCTCCAAGCGCTCGATGTCATCTTCTCCAAAGTAGCTTCCAGTCTGAACTTCAACGAAGATAATTTCATCTTTGCCAGTATTTGCCAGGCGGTGAAGAACTCCGACTTTGAATTCAACGGTGTCGCCAGGCTTGACTTGTGAGATTGCGCCATCGATTGTCACTTCGCCTGTGCCTTTAACGATGAACCAATGTTCAGCGCGGTGCTTGTGACGCTGATATGAAAGTCTGGTTCCTGGTTTCATCCAGATGCATTTAACTTTATGCGTTGCAGATTCTTGAAGAACTTCATAACGACCCCAAGGTCGCTCTGATCTCTCTAACCCACTCATTGACATTCCTTACTTATAAGAAGTTCCATAATTTAAGTTAGTTAATTATGGAGGTCGGAACGGGATTTGAACCCGTGTAGCAGGATTTGCAGTCCTGAGCCTCGCCTCTCGGCCATCCGACCATCTTTTCCTGCAGCTTTCGTCACATGTGGTGCACCAGAGCGGACGACCGGGTTCGAACCGGCGACCTGAACCTTGGCAAGGTTCCGCGCTACCAACTGCGCTACGTCCGCATTCTTACATTCAACATTTCTGCAGAATCAAGAGGGCAAATCTAGCGCACCAAACGGGCAAGCGCCAAAGCGGGACTATTCGGTTCGGGTCATCTAGCGTTAGGGCGTGGATTTGAACGGACCTTTCTTCTGGATGAAAGGGGTTCTGGCTACCGACTTAATCGAAGTAAGCAGTGATCCGGATTCGCTAAATGAAGGCGGGTTCTGGGCGGTATCAACAACCTTCGAGGGTAAATATTTATTTGCAAAGTTTGCGACAGTTATTCGGGGCGAAAGTTTTCCTGAGAGCGGGGAGTGGAACGGTCTTTCTGAAGTTTGGCAGAGTTCAATGTTGCAGCCGGACTTTGAGGATTATGTAAACAACATTCGCGAGCAAATTAAGTTGGGCAATGTTTATCAAGTAAACGCTTGCCGGATTCTTTCAACGAAGATTTCAAAGGAGATATCACTTGCTCCATTATTTTCGAAGATTCTAGATAAGAACCCAGCGCCTTTCGCTTCCTTCTTGAGATTGCCTGACATCGAGATTGCATCTGCATCGCCCGAACTTTTCTTGGCTCGTGAAGGTTCATGTATAAAGACAAGCCCCATAAAAGGAACACGCAAGTTATCTGAAACCGGAGCAGCCTTCTCGGATAAGGACAGAGCCGAAAATGTGATGATTGTTGATTTGATGCGCAACGATTTTGGACGAATCTGTAAAGCGGGAAGCATCAAAGTTTCGCAGTTATTTAGAAGTGAGTTACATCCAGGGCTTGAACATTTGGTTTCTGATGTTGTGGGAGAAGTGCGAGATGAATTGACATGGGCACAAATCTTTAAGGAGATTCTGGCGCCAGGTTCTGTGAGTGGCGCACCAAAAGAATCTGCAATGAACATTATTGCTGAAAGCGAACCTACTGATCGCGGTCCATATTGCGGAGCACTCGGTTGGATTGAAGGTGAATCGGCAAACCTTAGTGTTGCAATCCGAATCTTCTGGCGTAATGGCGAGAAACTGAAGTTTGGAGCAGGTGCAGGAATAACTTGGTCAAGTGATGCGACCGCGGAATGGGAAGAGACCGAACTAAAAGCTGCAAAGTTGCTTTCAATTGCTGGGGGATTTAGAAGTGATCGCTGGCCCTTTGGTGTTGGCCTTTTTGAAACTATTCGAGTAGAAAAAGGTAAGCCGCAATTACTTAAGGAACATCTAAACCGGGCACGTAGGAGCGCCGGTGAATTGGGATTTGAGATTCCAAGTGATTACGAGATTCTTGATGCGATAGGTTCTTTAGATCAGATTGAACTTGGAAGGCTGCGTTTAACTTTCGGTGAAAACTTCCAGGTGTCCATAGATCCCTATATTGATGCATCGCATTCGGCAAAGGTTGGCGTGAAGAGCCTTGATTTCTCACCTGAAACGAAGCTGCATAAAAAGTTTCCATATACTTCAAATTTGAATTTATTAACGCAGGCCAGAGTCGATGGCTTTGACGAGTTCGTTATTGTGAATCAAAACGGGAAGGTATGCGAAGGGGCAGTTTCTAACTTCGTATTTAGAATTGATGGACTTTGGGTAACACCTGATCTGGGCGCAGGTGTTCTTCCAGGAATTATCCGCGCCCTAATTATTTCTTCGGGCCTAGCTATTGAAGCCGAGATTGAAGAGTCAGAATTAAGTAGAGCTTCACATGCGTTTGCGCTTTCGGCACTTCGTATCGCACAACCTGTTGGTGAACTAGCAGGTCGAAAATTGCAGGAGGATGAAATAAGTAAGCAGTGGAGCGATAAATTGCGGGAAATTCTCCATGCCCATTCGATAGGCTAAGGACATGGCAAATATTTCGATTGTGGTTGACGGTAAACCGCAATCAGTCGATTCTGAAGTTAAGCCAACTCAAATTTTTGCTGAGAATTCCGAAATTATTGTTTGCAAGGTAAATGGTGATTTAAAAGATCTCTGGACCGGTCTCAAAGATGGCGATGTAGTTGAGGGAATTTCAATTGAATCTCCAGAGGGCCTTGGGGTCCTGCGCCACTCAACTGCTCACGTCTTAGCCCAGGCAGTTCAGGAAGTTTTTGCAGATACCAAGCTTGGAATTGGGCCACCGATTACAGATGGTTTCTATTATGACTTTGACCCGCAGCGACCATTCAATCCAGATGATCTTGAGAAACTTGAATCTGCAATGCGCAAGATTGTTAAGTCCGGCCAAAGGTTTAAGCGTCGCGTTACAACAGAGAAAGATGCACTTGCTGAATTAGCGCACGAGCCATACAAGTGCGAACTAATTGGTCTTAAATCAAATAACTCAGATGACGAATCAAGCGTTGAAGTAGGCGCTGGCGAATTAACTATTTATGACAACTTAGGACGAGATGGACAACCGGTCTGGAGCGATCTATGTCGTGGTCCGCATCTTCCTTCGACAAAACATATTCCTGCGTTTAAGTTGATGCGAACAGCTGCCGCATATTGGCGAGGTTCTGAGAAGAATCCAATGTTGCAACGTATTTACGGAACTGCGTGGCCGTCGCAAGAGAAGTTAGACGGCTATTTGCATCTGCTCGAAGAGGCCGAGAAGCGCGATCATCGCCGCCTTGGAACTGAACTAGATCTATTTTCATTTCCAGAGGAAGTTGGTTCCGGGCTAGCGGTTTTCCATCCAAAGGGCGGAATTATTCGTCGAGCGATGGAAGATTATTCGCGCAAGCGTCATGAAGAAGAAGATTATCAATTCGTTTATTCACCACATTTAACTAAGGCAGCGCTCTTCGAAACATCAGGCCATTTACAGTGGTATTCGGAAGGCATGTATCCGCCGATGGTTATGGATGAAGAGCTACATGCAGATGGAACGATAAAGCGCGCAGGGCAGAAGTACTACATGAAGCCTATGAACTGCCCATTCCATAATCTGATTTACAAGTCTTCTTCGCGTTCATATCGTCAATTACCGCTTCGGTTATTCGAATTCGGAACTGTTTATCGCTACGAAAAATCTGGCGTAATTCATGGACTTACTAGAGCTCGTGGTTTTACCCAAGATGATGCACATATTTACTGCACAAAAGATCAGATGCTTGGCGAGCTCGATAGCCTCTTAACTTTCGTTCTTAATCTGCTTCGAGATTACGGTTTGGAAGATTTCTATCTAGAACTTTCAACTCGCAATCCCGAGAAGTCTGTTGGCTCTGAAGCGGATTGGGAAGCTGCTACCGAAGCGCTTCGGATCGCAGCAACAAAGCAGAGCCTTGAACTTGTGTTAGATCCTGGAGGAGCCGCGTTTTACGGTCCGAAGATTTCGGTGCAAGCGAAGGATGCAATTGGCCGCACCTGGCAGATGTCTACGATTCAAGTTGATTTTCAATTGCCACAAAGATTTGATCTGGAATATCAGGCTTCAGATGGATCAAGACAACAACCTGTGATGATTCACCGCGCATTGTTTGGATCTATCGAACGCTTCTTCGGTGTCTTAACTGAACACTATGCAGGTGCTTTCCCACCATGGCTTGCACCAGTTCAGGTTCGAGCAATTCCAGTTGCCGATACCTTTGTTCCATATTTGGATGAAGTTGTTGCCAAGATGCGCAAGGCCGGAATACGAGTTGATATTGATGCATCTGATGATCGCATGCAGAAGAAAGTTCGAAGCGCCCAGCTAGAGAAAATTCCTTTCATGATGATCGCTGGCGAAGAAGATCAAAAGTCTGGCGCAGTTTCATTTAGATATCGCAATGGTGAACAGAAGAACGGAATTTCAGTTGATGATGCTATCGCTGAAGTCCTTTCAGCTGTTGCAAACCGAATTCAGATTTAGATCACAAAATGAGCGATCAAGAATTTTCTAGCGGCGTTGGCATGCCAGATCGTTGGGAACGTTTATGGGCGCCGCACCGCATGTCCTACCTTTCGGGGGAGAATCGTCCGCTTCCAAACAACTCAATTGAATGTCCCTTCTGCAGAATTATTGGGTTAAATGATGAAGAGGGTTTGATTGTTGCCCGTGGCCGTGAAGCTTATGTAGTCATGAATCTTTATCCATACAACGCAGGGCATCTCTTAATTTGTAGCAATCGACATGTGGGAGATCTAACGGATTTAACAACTAGTGAACGCAATGAAATCTCTGAACTCTCGGCACATGCAATGAAGACAATTCGAGCGGTAAGTGGTGCAAGTGGTTTCAATCTGGGAATGAACCAAGGTGCTGTTTCTGGTGCGGGCGTCGCAGACCATATTCATCAACATGTAATTCCGCGCTGGTCCGGAGATGCAAACTTTATGCCACTAATTGGTCAGACCAAAGTGCTTCCGCAGCTGTTATCTCAAACGCGCGCCGAACTCGCTGCGGCTTGGTAATTTATTTAACAAAGAGGCAATTTCAAAACTGCCGAGACCGTTCTCAGAAATAAACGGAATAGCTGGGAAACTTAATCCCTCTTCAAAACTATTATGGCCAAATTCTTCGATTGCTTCTAAAAAATCCTTGCGAAAATCGAAGACTAAAACTTTATGCTCAGGATCGCTCTCGCGCTCGACTCGAGAACCTGTCGAATAGTCAGATAATCTTAATGTTTCTAGATCGATAAGAGCGGTTGGATTTCCGGCATCATCATGTAGAACCAGGTATGGAGTTTGCACTTGATCTAAGATTCGCCCGGCAATCGCACTCATGTCATCGAAATCGGTTTCGCCGTTGCTTAGTTCTGAGATTAAAACCATAGAAGGAACATAAAGTTCACGAGCAGTGTTCCAAATTTCGATGTCACCTGCTGAAATTCCATCAACAGCGCTAACGATAAAGATGGCTCCATCAGCTTCCTCTAAGGGAGCCTGATTGAGATTGAAATACTCGGCAATCTCGCCACTTGATTTTCCGACAACGCAAACCTTCAATTCGGGCTTAATCAGCGGGTAGATTTGGGTGCTCACGACAACTAAGCCTACGATGGGAAAGATGTTACAAGAATCATTACGCGCCCCAGTTACCAAGTTAATTACGCCGATTTGTCGCGGATTAATTCGAATTGGCGTGAGCGCAAATATGGTCACAGCCGCAGGAGCTCTCTTTACTATGGCGGCTGCGCTTCTTACCTTTCCAAAAGGAGAACTCTTCTTTGGAACGCTACTGATTGTTTTCTTCGTTCTCTTTGATTTACTTGATGGAACTATCGCAAGACTCTCGGCAAAAGGTTCAAACGCTTGGGGGGCGCTCCTAGATTCGACCCTTGATCGACTTACTGATGCAGTGATACTTGGTTCAGTGGCCTGGTATTTGATCTCGGAAGATGACGCGCTGGTGCCATTGGTCTTAGCAACAATCGTTCTCGGATTTCTAATCTCATATATAAAAGCTAGATCCGAATCTTTAGGCATTGAATGCAACGGGGGTCTAGCGGAACGAACTGAGCGATTGATAATTGTTCTTACAACGACTGGCTTTGCGGGTCTTGGCGTTCCTTACATAATGGGTATCGGCTTCTGGATTTTAGCAATAGCAAGTCTTCTAACTGTTTTGCAACGACTTCGTATTGTTTATGTGGGCGCAAAATAGATGGGCGAAACTTTTGTTTATTGGGGTTACAACCTGGCTTGGAAAATTATTCGTTGGATTCCTGAGACCAAGGCCTATTCTTTAGCAGATCGCTTTGCAGATTTTATTTATGCCAGAAATGGCAAAGGCGTTAATCGATTGCGTTCGAATTATCAACGAGTTCGTCCAGAACTGGATAAAACGCAATTAGAGTTTCTGGTGAATGCGGGTGTGCGTTCTTATTTGCGATATTGGTGCGACACCTTTCGATTTCCGGCCTGGAGCAAAGAGCGGCTACTTTCGACAACGGTTTGCGAAAACGAAAATTTCCTAAGGGATCCGATTGCCACTAAACGTGGTTGCATAGTTGCGCTGCCACACGCGGGTAATTGGGATCATGCTGGTGCTTTTTTCTGCGCAACTGGTATCCCACTTACTACCGTTGCCGAGCATTTAAAGCCCGAGAAATTGTTTCGTAAGTTTCTGGAATATCGCACAGCGATAGGTATGGAAGTTTTGGATTTAGATTCTCGAAGCATCGCTGTACTTTCTCAGAGATTGCGCGCCGGGAAATTGGTCGCACTTGTAGCAGACCGAGATCTTTCAAAGAATGGGATACCGGTTAATTTCTTTGGCACAGGCGGACAGATGCCAGCGGGGCCAGCGCTCCTTGCAATCCAAACTGGTGCTGATTTGATTACGGCATTTGTTAAATATGAAGAAGTGGGAATTCGAATTATTTTCGGTGAAGCTATTCCGGTCCCAGAAACCGGAAGTGTTTCAGAGAAGGCTGCGGCTATGACGCAGGTAATTGCAGATCGTTTTGCAGAACGGTTGGTAGTCAACACTGTAGATTGGCATATGTTGCAGCGAATCTGGCGAGATGATGCAAATGCGTAGCTTAAAAATTGGAATCGTCTGTCCATATGGATGGGATACCCCTGGCGGAGTTCAGATTCATATAAAGGAACTTACGCAATGGTTGATAGCGAAGGGGCACGAAGTTTCAGTTTTGGCACCGGTTACAGTTGAAGGCGGACATATCGAACCTTGGGTGGTCTCTGCTGGTCGTCCGATATCGATTCCTTACAACGGAGCAATCGCAAAAGTTATTTTTGGGCCACTGGCTTCATCAAGGGTTAAGCAATGGATTGCGAATGGAAACTTCGACTTATTGCATTTGCATGAACCAGCCATTCCCTCGCTATCACTTCTTGCAGGTTGGGCTGGGGACGGACCGATGGTTGCAACGTTTCATGCCGCGGCTAATCCACAAAAAGTTGCGAACGCAGTCGGCACCATGCTTGATCCGCTCATTGAAAGAATCACAGCGAAGATTGCGGTTAGCGAAATCGCACGAGAAACACTAAAAGATAGATTTAATACCGAAGCAGTTGTGATTCCAAATGGGATAGACACCAGCAAGTTTGAAGGTATTGGAGTTCGTTCAGAATGGGCGCTGCCAAATACTCTTGGATTTATTGGAAGATTCGATGAGCCAAGAAAAGGTTTGGCTGTTTTACTGGCTGCGATTCCAAAAATTGCTTTCAAGGTTCCGAACTTAAGAATCTTGGTTGCTGGTCCCGGCAATGCAAGTGATTTCGAGAAGTCAGTTCCACCAGAACTACGCGAACGAATCACATTCATAGGTCGAATCTCAGAGATTGAGAAAGCCCAATTCTTTAAATCAATTTCACTCTACATCGCTCCAAACACTGGAAGCGAATCCTTTGGAATAATCTTGGCCGAAGCAATGGCTGCAAGGACACCGATAGTTGCGAGCAATCTGCCAGCATTCGTAAAGCTTCTTGATGATGGAGATTCGGGAGCAATTTTCGCTTCAGAAGATTCAGATAACCTAGCCGATACAATTCTCAATCTGCTTGAAAATCAAGATATGCGACAGAGGATTGCAATTGCAGGATATGAAAAGGCTAAGAGTTTTGATTGGAATTCAGTAGGGGATCAGATCTTGTCTGTTTATGAAATGGCACTTGCCGGCAACACAAAAGTAAGCCTGGCATCAGAGAATCGATTCTGGAATAGGTTGCGTTCAAATGATTGAAATTATCGTAACTGCTGTCTTTGTGATTCTGTTGGCTGGTTGGTATTTATCTTTTCTTGCATCGAGGTTAGATGTGCTCCATCACAGAGTAGAAACATCGTGGGCTCACCTAGATGCCTTGTTGCAACGTCGAGCAGCCTTGGCGATCGAAATCGCAAACTCTAAAGGAGTCGATGCTGCAACAAGTTTGGTATTAACGGCTGCGGCTTACCAGGCCCGCGAAGCAAATATTGTTGAACGAAGTGATGCTGAGATCGCACTGTCGCAAAGCTTAAATTTGATTCTTGCAGACGAAGTGATGCTGCCTGGCGGTATTGAAAGTGAGTTAGTAGAGTCCTTAAAATCTCTCTCTGAAAAAATTTCAGTTGGAATCACAATTCACACCGAAGCTGTTCACAGTGCTCAATCGCTACGTAGTAAAATTCTATTCAGGTTTTTTCGACTGGCCGGACATGCTCCGCTCCCTATGCGATATTCATTTGAGGATGACATCCTATGAAAAAAATACTTGCCGCGATTTCAATCTTGGTTGTATTAAGTTCGTGCGCGTCGCCATCCAGTTTGGTAAACAAGTCCGCAGAGAAGCAGGTTGAGAAGAATGTTTTAACCAATCTACCGGGCACAAATGGTCCACTGCTTGCGGTTAAAATCGACGACACCAATGCTGCGCACCCGCAGGTTGGTTTAAATAGTGCAGATGTTGTTTACATCGAACAGGTCGAAGGCGGTCTTACTCGGCTTGCTGCGATTTTCACCGACAAAGTTCCCGATTTAATTGGGCCAGTTCGTTCGGCTCGAATTAGTGATATTGAAATTCTTGCACAATATGGTCGAGTTGGATTTGCCTACAGTGGAGCACAGAGCAAACTGCGCCCAGTTTTGGCAGCAGCAAATTTGGAGAATATGTCGGCAGAGCGAAATCCGCCATCGATTTATCAGAGCGATGAAAGTAGATATGCACCAACCAATATGATGGTCGACGCTAATACACTTCTAAAGAAGACTATTGAAGATGAAGGTAAAAAGATCGATATTGTTAAATCGGTTGGTTGGCAGTTTGGTAAGGCAAGTAGCGAAGCCAAGAAGTTGAAATCCGCAATTGTTAAATGGCCAGCGGCGAAATATGGAATGACTTGGTCGGTCTCAGAGAAACGCTGGCTTCTGACGTTTAACGGAAAACCAAATTTGGATTCGAATGGTCGCCAGCTTGGCTCGCAAAACTTTGTGATCCAAAAAGTTTCAATCACAGATTCAATTTACGGGGATAAATTCGGAGGAGTAACTCCGATGAGCAATACCGTTGGCGGCGGAACCGGTTACTTGCTCCGAAACGGCAAAATTGTGGCAATAAATTGGCAGCGCCCTAGTGCGGAGGTGGGAACAATATGGACCCTAGCCGATGGGACCGTCGCTAACTTTGCGGATGGTCAAGTTTGGATTGCCCTTACCGACATCGAGCCTGAACTTGAATATCCCACCCCAGCCAAAAGTGCGAGCCCGTAAAAGTCGAAGTAGACTCTGTGACCCAGACAAATTTTCCAATAATCAGAATTTGGATTTATAAAGACAATTCCAAGACAACAGGAGTAGACAATGTCTAAAGCGAATGAAGCCCAAGT
The DNA here is from genome assembly GCA_030834095.1 of Candidatus Nanopelagicales bacterium. Lineage (GTDB taxonomy): Bacteria > Actinomycetota > Actinomycetes > Nanopelagicales > Nanopelagicaceae > AAA044-D11. The sequence goes on from JAURGA010000019.1 coordinate 10,987, forward strand.
CGGTGGCGCACGCGTAAAGCGCGGCATGGCCGAGATGCTCAAGGGTGGGGTCATCATGGATGTTGTTAATGTTGAACAAGCAAAGATCGCGGAAGATGCGGGTGCAGTTGCAGTAATGGCGCTAGAGCGCGTTCCTGCAGATATTCGTGCGCAAGGTGGCGTTTCTAGGATGTCAGATCCTGACATGATTGAAAAGATTCAAGCTGCAGTTTCAATTCCAGTTATGGCTAAAGTTCGAATCGGACACTTTGCAGAAGCACAGATTTTGCAAACTTTAAATGTTGATTACATTGATGAATCTGAAGTTCTGACGCCAGCGGATTACGAACACCATATTGATAAGTGGAATTTCACAATCCCATTCGTCTGCGGTGCAACTAATCTAGGTGAAGCACTTCGTCGCATCAATGAGGGTGCAGCAATGATTCGCTCTAAGGGCGAAGCGGGCACTGGCGATGTTTCAAATGCGACAACTCACATGCGCAAGATTGGTTCAGAGATTCGCCGACTAACTTCTATGCGTGAAGACGAACTTTATGTAGCGGCTAAAGAACTACAGGCACCTTATGCATTAGTAAAAGAAGTTGCTGAAACTGGAAAGCTTCCAGTTGTTCTCTTCACTGCGGGTGGAATCGCTACTCCAGCAGATGCTTCGATGATGATGCAACTAGGCGCTGATGGTGTGTTTATCGGATCCGGAATTTTCAAATCGGGTGATGCTGCAAAGCGCGCAGCGGCCTGTGTGAAGGCAACGACCTTCTACACCGATGCAAAAGTTGTCGCAGATGCTTCTCGCGGTTTAGGTGAAGCGATGGTTGGCATTAATGTTGCTGACATACCTGTTCCACATCGATTGGCCGAACGGGGCTGGTAGAAATGAACGTTGGAGTTTTAGCGCTCCAAGGCGATTTTCGAGAACACATCATCGCTCTCGGTGAGTGTGGTGTAACTGGAAAATTAGTGAAGACCGAATCTGATATTGAGGCGGTAGATGCTCTTATTATCCCGGGTGGAGAATCAACAACCATTAGCAAGTTAGCAAAAGCCTTTGGTTTAGCTGAATTAATCTCAAATCGAATCGTTGACGGCATGCCTACTTATGGATCATGCGCGGGAATGATTCTGGTTGCGAAATCAATTATTGATCCAGCATCTGATCAGGAAACCTTTGGCGGAGTTGATATGGAGGTCCGCCGTAACGCTTTTGGTAGACAGACGGAATCCTTTGAAATGGACTTAACTTTTAAATCGATTTCAGGCGCCCCAATCCGAGGCGTATTTATCCGAGCACCTTGGGTCGAGTCATATGGACCTGGCGTTGAAGTTCTATCGAGTATTGAAATATCGGGTGTCACACATCCGGTAGCTGTAAGGCAGGGCCGCGTAATGGCTACGGCATTTCACCCAGAATTGACCGGGGATAACCGCGTGCATCGATATTTCCTCGAAGAGGTTTGTAAAAAGTAATTCAAGATAAACTAGAGCTATTGATTTATAGGGGGTTTCACCGTGTCAGGCCATTCCAAGTGGGCAACGACTAAGCATAAGAAGGCAATTATTGATTCCAGACGTGCAAAAAACTTTGCAAAGCTGATTAAGGGAATTGAAGTTGCTGCGCGCAATGGTGGCGCGGACATCACTGGAAACCCAACGTTATTTGATGCAATTGCAAAGGCAAAGAAGAGCTCAATGCCTGCAGACAATATTGATCGCGCGGTAAAACGTGGTGCCGGACTTGAATCGGGTGGCGCTGACTGGCAGACAATTATGTATGAGGGATACGGACCAAATGGTGTTGCGTTGATGATTGAGTGTTTATCTGACAATCGAAACCGCGCTGCATCTGAAGTGCGGGTTGCTGTTACTCGCAACGGGGGCTCAATGGCAGATCCTGGTTCGGTTTCTTACATGTTTAATCGCAAGGGCGTGGTGATTGTTTCAAAGGCATCAGGAATTACTGAAGATAAAATTCTAGAACATGTTTTAGATGCAGGCGCAGAAGATGTTACTGATCTTGGTGAATCATTCGAGATTGTCAGCGAACCTAGTGATTTAGTCGCCGTAAGAACAGCTCTTCAAAGCGCTGGTATCGATTACGAATCTGCCGACACTTCATTTCTTCCATCCGTTTCGGTTCCGCTGGATGCTGAAGGGGCAACGAAAGTTTTCGCTCTAATTGATGCAATCGAAGAGCTAGATGACGTTCAGAACGTCTTTGGAAACTTCGATGTATCAGATGAGGTAATGGCAACTCTTTAAGATGCGCGTCCTCGGGGTCGATCCAGGTTTAACAAGATGCGGTCTTGGAATTGTTGAGAATGGAACTGCGCAGAAATTAGTGATGGTCGGTGTTGGAATTATTCAAACTTCTACTGATATTGAACTCGCCCAAAGGTTGTTAGAACTTGAAACTCAACTTGTGGTTTGGATAAAAGAATTTAGACCTGATGTCATCGCTGTCGAACGAGTCTTCTCACAATTAAATATCCGAACTGCAATGTCTACTGGTCAAGCTGCCGGAGTTGCATTACTGATTGCTGCACGCTCAGGTATTCCGGTTGCCATGCATACACCGACCGAAGTTAAGGCCGCCGTAACGGGATCAGGCCGCGCAGACAAGAAACAAGTTGCGCTTATGGTTCAAAAATTGCTCTCGCTAAAAGAAATTCCAAAACCCGTCGACAGCACTGACGCTTTGGCGCTAGCTATCTGTCATCATTGGCGAGGTTCTGGGAACGCTCGTATCGAATTAGCGGTTGCCAAAGAGAAAGCTCGCTTAGCAAAGGTGGCCAAGAAGTGATTGCCTCGGTATCAGGAGTTGTTAAGGCAACGACTTTGAATTCTGCAGTCATCGAAGTAGGGGGAGTTGGTATCCAAGTTGCCCTTCCAGCTAGATTCGCGGCTGCGCTTGTCGTTGGAACTCATGCCGATATTTTTACAACTCTTGTCGTCAGAGAAGATTCTTTAACTCTCTTTGGCTTTGATCGCTCAAACTCAAGGGACTTCTTTGAATTGTTGCAGTCTGTTAGTGGAATTGGTCCGAAGGTCGCGCAGTCTGCACTTTCAATTTACGAGCCAGAGGAATTGGCAAGTGCAATTGCTAGCGAGAATTCAGCAGCGCTGGAACGAATTCCAGGATTAGGCAAGAAGGGTGCACAGCGAACAGTTTTAGAGCTAAAAGATAAAGTTTCTGATTTAGCTCGCAGTCAAAGTGCTGTTTCAATTGGTAAGTCGCACTGGCGAACCCAACTGCAGAGCGCCCTGATTGGTCTTGGATTCACAGCGCGAGATACCGAGGCAACTATTGATTCGGTTGCAAGTGATCTCGGTGCAAAAGTAGATGAAACTGATATTTCTGAACTTCTTAAATTGGCGCTACAAAACCGTGGTCGTGGCTAAAAATGAGTGATGAGCAGAGATTGGTTGATTCAAGTTCTGATGATTTCGAATGTGCACAAGAATTGGCGCTACGTCCAAAGACGCTTCAAGAATTCGTTGGTCAGAAACGCGTCGCTAATCAACTAGATCTATTGCTCTCGGCAGCGAGAAACCGAAATTCACCTGCGGATCACGTTCTGCTCTCGGGTCCACCCGGACTCGGAAAAACGACGCTAGCAATGATTATTGCCTCCGAGATGAACGCTCCAATTCGAATAACGAGCGGACCAGCTATTCAACATGCTGGAGATTTAGCTTCGATTCTCTCTTCGTTGGCAGAGGGTGAGATTCTATTTTTAGATGAAATTCATCGAATGTCTCGTCCAGCTGAAGAACTTCTCTATCTTGCCATGGAAGATTTCCGAGTTGATGTAATTGTTGGAAAGGGCGCAGGCGCAACTGCGATTCCATTAGAGCTTCCACATTTCACTCTCGTTGGCGCAACAACTCGTGCAGGTTTATTACCAAGTCCGCTGCGTGATCGATTTGGATTTACCGCGCAACTTGATTTCTATGAAGATGCCGAACTTTCTGTAATCGTTAAACGAAGCGCAGCTTTAATGGGAATCGAAATTTGTGAAAGAGCCATCCAAGAACTTGGTTCAAGATCTCGGGGGACACCACGTGTGGCCAACCGCTTGTTACGACGAGTTCGTGACTATGCCCAGGTTCATTCAAAAGGAAAAGTTGATGTCAAGGAAGCTAAAGCAGCACTCGAATTATATGAAGTTGATGCGATCGGATTAGATCGTTTGGATTTGGCTGTATTGGAAACTTTGGTCAAGAGATTCAATGGCGGCCCGGTAGGAATTTCGACCCTCGCCATGGCAATTGGGGAAGAAGCTGAGACCATCGAATCTTTGGCTGAGCCATTTCTGGTCCGGATGGGATTTATCTCACGCACTCCACGCGGACGCATTGCAACACCTGCGGGATTCGAACATCTGGGCTTAAAGGCGCCCATAGGCTCGCCTGGACAAATGGATTTTTTCGACACACCCGCCTCTGATGCCTAGACTTGCGCCTCATGTCCGCCATAAATAATTCCCAGAGCCAGAGCGCGAATTCCAAGAGCGCTAAATCTTCAGGCAAGCCTGCCAAGTCGATTGCCATTCTTGGCTTAGTCGTAATTGCGTTTAGCGTAATTGCAATCTTTCAAGGTGCAACGAGTGTGAAGCTTGGCCTAGATCTTCGAGGTGGCACGAGCGTTACGCTCACACCACGCGCAACTGAAGGCGCAAATGTAACGCCAGAAGCCATTTCGCAAGCAGTTGAAATTATTAGACAGCGTGTTAACTCAATCGGTGTTGCAGAAAGCGAAGTAACTGCACAGGGTACTGGAAATAACCGTCAGATTGTAATTTCGGTTCCGGGTGAAACTGGTGAAGAGATTGTGCAACTTGTTGGACAGACAGCTGAATTACGTTTCCGCCAAGTGTTGGTTGAAGCGGCTCCAAACGCTGTATCTATCTCTGGAGATACCCAGACCGTGACTCTTCCGAATGGTGTTACACCGGAGCTAAGTGCAAAGTTCTCGGAACTTGATTGCACGAATCAGATCAATCTGCAGGGCGGCACAACAGAATCACCCGATGTAGCAGTCGTATCTTGCGATCGTGGGGGAAGCGCAAAATTTATTCTCGCGCCAGCACAAGTTTTAGGAAATATGATTTCAGAGGCTTCTGCAGCGATTGATCAACAGAGCGGGGCGGGATGGTTTGTCTCTCTTGATTTCAATGGTGAGGGTGCATCTAAGTTTGGTGCGCTTACTCAAGCCGTGACTGGACTTGCTGCACCGCAGAATCAGGTCGCGATTGTTCTAGATGGGCTTGTAGTCTCAGCCCCAAGAATTAATGAAGCAATCACAGGTGGAAGTGCACAAATCACTGGTAGCTTCAATCAACAAGAAGCTTCGAATTTAGCGAATGTCTTGAAGTATGGCGCGCTACCTTTGGCCTTTGATCAAGGCGAAGTTCTACAAGTTTCTCCGACCCTTGGGTCTGATCAGTTAAATGCAGGTTTACTTGCTGGTCTCATCGGATTTATTCTCGTCTTTATATACTCACTCTTTTACTACAAGGCGCTTGGCGTAGTTACGATCTTGTCTCTCTTGGTAGCTTCAGGAATTGCTTACCTATCGATCCTTCTTCTTGGCGAGTGGCTTGGCTTCACACTTACACTGGCTGGAATCGCGGGCATTATTGTTGCTGTTGGTATTACGGCCGACTCTTTCGTTGTTTACTTTGAGCGCTTACGAGACGAAGTCCGAGAAGGTCGTTCAATTCGTTCTGCCGCAGAAACTGGTTGGTTAAAGGCCCGACGCACAATCGTTGTTTCGGATATGGTCTCAATGATTGCGGCAACACTTCTCTACTTCTTTGCTGTTGGTGGCGTTCGTGGTTTCGCATTTACGCTGGGCCTCACAACGCTTATCGATTTGCTCGTGGTGTTCTTCTTTACACATCCTCTGGTCTCACTTATGACAAGGATGAAGTTCTTCGCAAACGGCCATAAATTATCTGGCTTCTCGCAGAAGAGCCTAGGCATGAAAACCAGAACAATTAGCCCAGATGTCACAGTAAATTCGAAAGGTTAAGCGCATGAGCCCACTTTCAGGAATCGGCGGCCGGTTGTATCGCGGCGAAACTTCTATTGATTTTGTTGGCAAGAGACAACGTTGGTATTCCTTCTCAGGACTTCTAATCGTTTTGTCAGCGGTTGTTTTAGGAACTCAAGGCCTAAATCTTGGGATTGAGTTCAAGGGTGGATCTGAATTCTCTATTTCTAAACCAGGTGTAACCGTTGAACAGGGTCGGGCCGCTATGAAAACAGCAGGAGTAAGCGGTGAGAGCGTTGTTCAAATTGTTGGTAACGACCGGCTTCGCATCCAAACAGGTGCCCTCGAATCATTTAATGAAGTTAAAGAGTCTCTAGCCTCGACATTTGGCGTAAATGTCGACGATATCGATACCCAAATTATTGGTCCATCATGGGGAGAGGAGATCACTAAAAAGGCGCTGTACGGCCTGATTGGTTTCATAATTATTGTATTGCTCTTCTTGGCAATGACCTTCGAACCAAAAATGGCAATCGCCGCCATTGTTGCAACTGTGCATGACGTTTTCATTACAGTTGGAATCTATGCTCTGGTCGGTTTTGATGTAACACCTGCGACGATTATCGGATTCTTAACTATTTTGGGTTATTCGTTATATGACACAGTGGTTGTGTTCGACAAGGTTCGCGAAAATACAAAATCAATAACGAGCACGGGGAAAATTACTTATTCAGCCGCCGCAAACTTGGCTGTAAACCAAACCCTGGTTCGCTCTTTCAACACTTCGGTGATTGCTCTGCTGCCAGTTGGCTCAATTCTTTTTGTTGGTTCTGGTCTACTTGGCGCTGGCACTTTGAAGGATCTTTCGCTCGCGTTGTTCGTCGGATTGGCTGTGGGAACTTATTCCTCAGTCTTCATTGCTACTCCATTGCTGGCACAGCTTCGTGAACGCGAACCTGCAATGCGAGCACTTGCTAAGCGCGTAGCACAACATGCTCCGGGTGCTGTAACTGCAGAAGCAAAGGCCAAATCTTCAGCAACAATTACAGATTTAAGTTCAAGCACCAAGACAACATGGGCGCGTGGACCTCGTAATCAACCCAAGCGCAAGCGGCGTTAAGGTTTTCATTCTTTTAACTGGCGGGCTTAAACTCGCAATCGCTAGTTAAGATAGAACCATGAATCCGGTTCTAGATGGTCTAGCGAAATCCTTACTCGCACATCATCCTGGCGCTTCTATCGCTGAACTTGAACGCGCATATGAAATCGCATCAGATGCCCATGAAGGCCAACTTCGGAAATCTGGCCACGCATACATAACGCACCCTCTAGCAGTCTCTGAAATTTTGGCTGAGATTGGGCTGGATCTTGAAACAATTATTGCGGCGCTGCTTCATGACACTGTGGAAGACACCAAGTATTCACTCGAAGCTCTCAAAAAGGATTTTGGTAAAGAGGTGGCAAATCTGGTCGATGGTGTGACCAAGTTAGACAAACTTAATTATGGGCCAACTGCCGAGGCTGAAACTCTTCGAAAAATGGTTATTGCAATGTCACGCGATATTCGCGTTCTTGTTATCAAATTGGCAGATCGGCTGCATAACGCCCGAACCTGGCAATTTGTCGAAGTTGAATCGGCGCAACGCAAAGCCCGTGAGACGCTAGACATTTATGCACCACTCGCTAACCGTTTGGGTATGAGCGCAATTAAGTGGGAGCTTGAAGAATTATCTTTTAAAACTCTTGAACCAAAAATCTATGAAGAGATTGAACGTTTGGTGCAAGAACGAAATCCAGCCCGCCAAGCCATGACGACTGAAGTCTTGGAACTTGTTGCAAAAGATTTAAATGCTGATGGAATCACCGCGAAGGTATTAGGAAGACAGAAGCATCTTTATAGTGTTTATCAAAAGATGGTAATTCGTGGACGGGACTTCAACGAGATTTATGACTTGGTCGGAATTCGAGTATTGGTTGAAAGCGTCCGTGATTGCTATGCAGTTCTTGGTGCAATCCATGCCAGATGGAGCCCAATACCTGGTCGTTTTAAGGATTACATTGCGATGCCGAAATTTAATCTTTATCAATCTCTTCACACGACAGTGATCGGACCAAATGGCAAAGCTGTTGAAATTCAGATTAGAACTTTTGATATGCATGCTCGCGCCGAATACGGAATTGCGGCGCACTGGAAATATAAACTTGCCACAGTGGGGGATGATGCCACTAAGAAACCAGAGATGATCTGGTTGAAACAATTGCACGAATGGCAGCAAGAAACCGAAGATGTTGGCGAATTTCTTGACACCCTTCGATATGACTTGCGGACTCCTGAGGTATTTGTTTTCACACCAAAGGGAAGTGTTATTGCACTGCCATCTGGTTCGACACCGGTGGATTTTGCCTATGCCGTGCACACCGAAGTCGGGGATAGATGTGTTGGCGCGAAGGTAAATGGAAAGTTGGTTCCGCTGGAATCAATTCTTACTAATGGGGATGTAGTCGAAGTTGTAACAAACAAAAGTCCAAACGCTGCGCCGAGCAGAGATTGGCTCAGCTTTGTTTCGTCCCCAAGAGCCCGATCGAAGATTAAAGCGTGGTTTTCGAAGGAGCGCAAGGAAGAAGCGATTGAAGCAGGGCGAGAATCAATTGCTCGCCAGATGCGTAAAGTCGGATTACCGCTGCAGAAGATATTTGCGGGCCAGGCGTTCTTAGAGCTATCGCATGATCTGCACTATCCAGATATTGAAAGCATGTATGCGGCAGTCGGTAATGGACACATAAGCGCACAGTTTGTAATCGAAAAACTTGTTGCGAATACCAACCTTCACGAACCAGACACCGAAGTTGAGAGTCATACAACTCCGGTTCATTCTTTCGAGCACGTTCGCCGAAATTCATCTGGTGTAGATGTAGAGGGCGCCGATGATGTGCTTGTTAAATTAGCTAGATGTTGCACACCGGTTCCTGGTGACGAAATCGTTGGCTTTATCACAAGAGGAAGTGGAGTTTCTGTCCATCGCAGCGACTGTATAAATGTTACAGATCTGAAGCTAAATCAAGGAGATCGAATTGTTGGAGTTAAGTGGAATAACTCAGCTAAATCTGCATTCTTGGTGAATATCCAGGTGGAAGCTCTAGATAGAGCGCGATTATTGTCTGATGTAACTCGCACTTTGTCTGATCAACATGTAAATATTTTGAATGCATCTGTAAGCACTTCGAAAGACCGGACAGCTCTTTCAAGATTCACCTTTGAAATGGCAGATGCATCGCATCTAGATGCAGTTCTTGCAAGTGTTAGATCAGTTGAAGGCGTTTACGATGTTTATCGCGTCACCAACAATTAAGCGTTAAAGTCAGCTAAACCCTTTTGCGCTTCAGCTAACCAAACCTTACGAGCCTCTGCAGCTTCGCGGGCAGTTTTTGCTTTTGCACTATTTCCAGCAGCCTCAGCCTTTGCAGCTTGGGCTTCGTAACCAGCAATTGCATCAATTAGACCTTGAACAACATCATTTGCACGTGCAATAGCTGTTGGGTCAGTGCGACGATTCTGCTCTTCGGTTAGTGCATGAAGTTCATCTTCAACGCGAGATAGGCGAGTGTCCAGAGCCGCTCGCTTGCTGCGCTCGGTCATACCAATCTTCTGCCATTGCTCCATTAGTGCACGGAAGTTCTTCTTAGCACTCTGAAGATCAGTGATGGGGAGAATCTCTTCAAACTTAACAATTAGCTCTTCACGCTTTGCAAGATTCGCAGCCATGGTTACTTGGCGCTTATCTAAATCAGAGTTCTTAGCGGCGAAGAATTGATCTTGCGCAGCTTTGAAACGTGCCCAAAGTTTTGCATCAACGCTTGGCTTGCCACGTCCGGCTGCCTTCCAGGCATCCATTAGTGATTTGAACTTATTCGCTGTTGGAAGCCATTCCCTTGAGGTAGCTAGCGCTTCTGCTTGCTTAACGATTTCTTCTTTTTTGGCGGCAACTTCATGCTGAACAGATTCAAGCGCTGCAAAATGGGTGCGTCGGCGCTTGTCAAACTTATTTCTTGAGGACGAGAAGCGCTTCCAAAGTTCGGTGTCGGTTGTCTTGTCAAGACGCGGAGCTGCTTTCCACTCATCGAGGAGGACCTTCAAACGCTCGCTTGTGGTCTTCCAGCTCTCAGAAAGTGCGAGCGATTCAGCTTCGGCAACTAACTTCTCTTTAACTATTAGCGATGCGGCACGCTTAGCTTCGCGCACTGCAGATTCAATTTCTTTTCGCTCTTGATAAGCGGCGCGATGATCTTCAATCAAATTTGGAATTTGCTCTACTGATGCCGCAAGTGTGGCAAGGTCGCCAACGCCATTTAGATTTGCGACAGTATCGCGCAATTTAACTACGGCTTCAGCTGCATCGGATGGCACCATTGCACCGCTCTTAATGCGAGCGGCAAGTAGTGCGACTTCTGAGGCTACTGCTTCAAATTTACGAACGAAGTATGCGAGCGCTTCTTCTGGACTCTTTCCAGGATATGAACCGACTGGTTTTTCTCCGGATGGACTGAGGACGTAAACAGTTCCATCTTGGTCAACGCGACCGAATTTGGATGGATCCCCTATTAGCGCAGATGCAGCGCTTAAGTTTGATTCGCCAGATGTAACAGCTTGGGCTACTTCTGTTGGGTTGATGTCCGTCATTTTGATGCTCGCTTTCGTTGCGCGTTAGGTATGCGGGGTTGCAGACCATTCGTTATGACTAGCTTCGTTGGAACTTCATTGGAACTACATTGGAACTACATTGGAACTACATTGGAACAGGATTGGTTCTGTGTGCGGGCTAAAGATACCCTTAACTATCGCAATGGCAAAAGTGACCAATTGTAATAGTTGTATTTGTGCTTAATATCGAGCCTGCATGGGCTCGGAAGTGGGGTTAGCTTTGATTATTGAGGTTATTGCCGCTCCGTATTTTGCGACAAATTGCTGGATTTTTGCCCCTACTAGGAATTCCGAATGTTTCATTGTGGACCCAGGAATTGATAGTCCTAATTTAGTTTCTGCTATTAAGTCGATCTTGAATAAACATAATCTCAAGCCGGTGGCGACTCTTGTTACTCATGGACACCTTGACCATACGTTTTCAGTTCGACCATTTGCAAATGTATATGGTGTTCCTACTTTAATTCACACAATAGATCGAAAGCTTTTAGCAGATCCATTTCGTGCACTTGCTGCAGATGGTGAAAGTCGAAAAATTATGGCTGGACTCGGAGTTTCGAAGTTTGAAGAACCAGATGTAGTGCTAGAAGTGATCGATGGCGAGAGTTTTAATTTGGCTGGATTCGACATTGTTGTTCAACACGCACCTGGTCATACCGCGGGTTCAACTCTCTTTACTGTGAACGATGAGTTTTTGATTTCTGGCGATGTTCTCTTTGCTGGCGCCATAGGACGAACCGATTTACCCACCGGATCCGCATCAGATATGCGCAATTCTTTGATTTCTAAAATATTGCCGCTAAATGATGAATTAATTGTCCTTCCTGGACACGGTCCACAAACTACAATTGGACGTGAACGAGCGAACAATCCTTATTTGCAGGAATCTTTCCTGCAATCGAAACCAGAAAGGGGGGAGTGATGCGCGAGCTACAAGCCCCTAAAGGTGTGAGCGAATACTTTCCACCTAGGTCTCAGTATTTTGAATTGGTTCGCGAGACTTTGATCGATTCTGCTCGAACCGCTGGCTATTCATTAATGGAACTACCTGTCTTTGAAGATACTGAGCTCTTTAAGCGCGGTGTAGGTGAATCTACCGATGTCGTTTCAAAAGAGATGTATACCTTTGAAGACCGCGGTGGTAGATCTCTAACGCTACGACCTGAAGGAACTGCAGGAGTAATGCGAAGTGTTATTGAAAATAATTTAGATAAGTTAATGCTTCCAATCAAAGTTTGGTATTCCGGTGCATTTTTCCGTGCGGAGCGACCGCAAGCTGGTCGCTATCGTCAGTTCTATCAAGTTGGGATTGAAGCTATTGGTTTGAATGATCCAGAAATAGATTTTGAAGTTATTGCTGTCGCGGATCGAGCATTTAAGAAGTTGGGATTAGAGTCTTATCGACTTGAAATAACTTCACTTGGCGATGCGAAGAGTCGAGCCAGTCATCGCAAAGATTTAGTTTCCTATATCTCTAAATTGAAGTTGGATGATGCGACGTTAGAGCGGGCCGCCTTAAATCCACTACGTTTATTCGATGACAAGCGTCCAGAGATTAGAGAAGCAATGGCGAGTGCGCCACTTCTACTTGACTATTTATCACCTGAAAGTAAAGAGAACTTCGCGCGGGTGCAAGAACTTTTGAATTCAGCAGAAATCAAGTTCACTATCAACCCATTGATGGTTCGGGGTCTCGATTACTACACCGGAACAACTTTTGAATTTATCAGCGACAAATTGGGGGCACAATCAGGTATTGGTGGCGGTGGTCGCTACGACGGGCTTATGGCCGAACTGGGCGGAAATGATTTATCTGGAATCGGATTTGGACTCGGAGTTGACCGAGTTCTACTTGCCTGCGAGGCCGATGGTATCTTCGACGCATCAATAAACAAATCAGATTTAGACCTTTTTCTTATTGCACTTAGTTCAGATGAAAAAGCTTTCGTCTCCAATCTCGTCAATCAACTTCGTAATCAGGGCATCGCATGCGATATGGCCTACGGAGATCGCGCTCTAAAGGGTGCCATGAAGTCGGCCGACAAGAGTGGGGCGAGATTTAGCGCAGTCATTGGTGCTGATGAAATTACATCTGGTTTGGTGGCGCTTAAGGATATGAAATCTGGCGAGTCAAAAGAAGTTAGAATCTCCTCCTTAGCTGAAGAATTTAAGTCCAACTAAAAATTAATGGAGCCTGTTAAAGATGATTAGAACTCACACTGCCGGATCATTGCGCAAAAGTGATGTTGACACGAAGGTAATCCTTGCTGGTTGGGTTGCCAGACGTCGAGACCACGGTGGTGTCGCTTTCATCGATTTACGAGATTCATCAGGCAGTGCGCAAGTTGTAATTAATGATGAAAATTTGGCGGGTTCTCTACGTGCGGAGTGGTGCGTTCTAATAACGGGAACCGTTCGACTTCGCCCAAGTGGCAACGAAAATTCAAATATTGCAACTGGTGAGATTGAAGTCGTATGTGAATCGCTAGAAGTCTTAAGTGAAGCAGCAGCACTTCCATTTCCAGTCGACAGTGGCGATCTAAGCACAATCAGCGAAGAAGTTAGATTGAAGTATCGTTACTTGGATTTACGTCGCGAAGGACCAGCTAAGAATCTACGCTTGCGCTCTAAAGTCACTTCAGTTATTCGCACGGTTATGGATGATGAAGATTTCCTTGAAATAGAAACTCCATACCTAACACGGTCAACGCCTGAAGGTGCTCGCGATTTCTTAGTGCCAGTTCGTTTACAACCCGGAAGTTGGTATGCACTTCCGCAGTCACCACAATTATTCAAGCAGTTGTTGATGGTCGCTGGAATGGAGCGTTATTACCAGATTGCTCGTTGTTTCCGAGATGAAGACTTCAGAGCGGACCGCCAACCTGAATTCACACAGCTTGATATTGAAATGTCCTTTGTTAATCAAGAGGATGTTCTGAAAGTTGCAGAGAAAATTCTTTCTCGCGTTTTCAAGAAAGTTGTCGATTACGATATTCCTCTACCGATCCCACGAATGACATATTGGGAAGCGATGCGCAGATTTGGATCAGATAAACCTGATTTACGTTTCGGAAATGAATTAACTGATTGCACTGAATTTTTCGCTGACACAACTTTCAGAGTTTTCCAATCTCCTTACGTTGGGGCGGTTGTTATGCCAGGGGGAGTAGATTCACCTCGTCGCGAATTAGATGCTTGGCAAGATTGGGCTAAGGCTCGCGGCGCTAAAGGTCTTGCTTATATTCTGGTTTCGGCTGATGGAACTTTGGGTGGACCAGTTGCTAAAAATCTGTCAGAGAGAGAAGCGGCTGGAATCGTTGCGCATGTTGGAGCAAAAGCCGGAGATGGAATATTTTTCGCAGCAGGTGACCGAATCTCCTCACTCAACTTGCTAGGTGCAGTTCGTCTCGAAATTGGTAGGCGTTGCGATTTGATTGATAACAAGGCGTGGAATTTTCTCTGGATCGTAGATGCACCAATGTTCGAGCAGATCGATAGCACGATTGAAAATAGTGGGTGGACTGCAGTTCATCATCCATTTACTGGTCCAAAGCCAGAATTTGCGGAGAACTTTGATAAAGATCCAGCAAGCGCTCTTGCCTACGCATATGACATTGTTCTTAATGGAAATGAAATTGGTGGTGGATCGATTCGTATCCACGATCGCAAAATGCAGGCCCGAGTATTTGACACCATCGGTCTCTCAAATGCAGAAGCTGAAAGTAAGTTTGGATTCTTGCTAGAAGCCTTTAATTACGGACCTCCTCCACATGGCGGAATTGCACTTGGACTCGATCGTCTCTGTGCGCTTCTTGCCGGAGCTGAATCAATTCGCGAAGTAATTGCATTTCCGAAAACTGCTAGCGGAGGCGACCCACTAACCGGAGCACCTACGCCAATTACCGCACCACAGCGCAAGGAAGCCGGTGTTGATTTTGTGCCAGAAAAGAAATCTTCGGATTAACTGAACCACTCTCTTAGACGCCTCCTTAGACGCCCATCAGGTAGGCTTCCACTATGGGTCCAGGTGGAATTGCAACGATAATCGCAGCGGTTTCTCTGCTTGTGATCGCACTAGCAATTAGTTACGCCGTGGTCCGAGTCGGGCGTCTGGTTGACCAGGCAGCAAATGCAATAACAGAACTTACGAATGAAGTTACTCCGCTGTTGGATGAAGTGACTACAACAGTCGAACTAATTAATGGGCCACTTCATAGCATCAACAAGGTCACAAAAAAGGTTGAGGATCTAAGCTCAAAGATTTCAGATTCAACTGAGAATTTTCTAGATAATAATAAGTTGGCAATGGGTGCCGCGAGCGCCTTGCTTGCAGTTACTAAAGCTAAGAAGAATTCGGAAGCTAAAGAGCAGAAGCCGAATAAGAAGAAGCGTTCGAAGTCCGATGAGGGGTCCAAGTAAGAGCGTGAACTCTGCCGAGATTAGAACACGCTGGCTCAATTTCTTTGAATCTGGAAATAGCCAGGGTTTAAAACACACAGTTGTGCCTTCGGCATCTCTTATTGCAGATGACCCAAACCTTCTCCTTGTAAATGCAGGTATGGTCCCGTTCAAACCTTACTTTCTTGGCGAGATAACTCCACCATATTCAAGAGCGACCTCAGTTCAAAAATGCGTCCGAACTCTAGATATCGATGAAGTTGGGAAGACGACACGTCATGCTTCTTTCTTTCAAATGTGTGGAAACTTTTCGTTTGGGGATTATTTCAAGGAAGGTGCGATCGCACTAGCCTGGGAGCTTCTAACGAAACCAATTTCAGATGGCGGATATGGCTTTCCAGAAGAAAAACTCTGGGTGACTGTTTTCCAGAATGATGATGAAGCTGCCGATATCTGGCATAAAAAAATTGGAGTTCCAAAAGAGCGCATCCAGCGTCGTGGCATGGCAGATAATTTCTGGTCAATGGGAGTCCCTGGCCCATGTGGTCCATGTTCCGAAATCTATTATGACCGGGGTCCTGAATATGGCCGTGATGGCGGACCGATTGCAGATGAAGATCGCTATCTAGAAGTTTGGAATTTAGTTTTCATGCAGAACAGCCGTGGCGCTGGAACTGGAAAAGATGATTTTCCGATCCTAGGAGAACTTCCTGCAAAGAGCATTGATACTGGACTTGGACTAGAACGAACTGCTGCCTTGTTGCAGGGCGTAGAAAATATCTACGAGATTGATACAACGATGCAAATTCTCAGCGTCGCAAGCGAATTGACCGGAGTGAAGTACGGAAAGAATGAGAAGAGCGATGTCGCACTCCGGGTAATTGCAGATCATGCGCGCACCACAATGATGCTTATCGGAGATGGTGTTCTTCCTGGCAACGAGGGCCGTGGGTATGTTCTGCGCCGAATGATGCGCCGAACAATTAGGAATATGCGAATTCTCGGTGCCTCCGATCCGACCTCTCGTGAATTGGTCGCAGCTTCAATCGGAGCCATGGGAGCTCAATACCCAGAATTAATTGAGAATCAAGAGCGCATAACCTCCGTAACCGTAAATGAGGAAGAAATTTTCCTTTCAACCTTGAAGAGCGGAACGCAGATATTTGATGTTGCTGCAAGCAAAGTGAAGCAAATTAATTCAGATAAATTGGATGGCGAAACCGTCTTTAAACTCCATGACACTTATGGTTTCCCATTTGATTTAACGCTGGAGATGGCAGCAGAAGCAGGTCTGTCTGTAGATGGTGAAGGCTTCAGAAGATTGATGAAGGAACAGAAGGACCGGGCCAAGGCCGATGCCCGCGCCAAGAAAACTGGACACACTGATGTCAGTGAGTATCGCAAGATTTTAGATGCCACAGGAGCAACAAATTTCACAGGTTATGTTGATATGTCGAGCGAAGCAAAAATCGCAGCAATCATGATCGACGGCAAGTCAGTGAACGAAGCTGGGCAAAATACTGATGTTGAAATTATTCTAGA
Organism: Candidatus Nanopelagicales bacterium; assembly: GCA_030834095.1. Lineage (GTDB taxonomy): Bacteria > Actinomycetota > Actinomycetes > Nanopelagicales > Nanopelagicaceae > AAA044-D11. The sequence goes on from JAURGA010000019.1 coordinate 27,621, forward strand.
TCGAACACCTTTCTATGCTGAAGGTGGTGGTCAACTTCCAGATGGCGGTCTCATCACACTTTCCAATGGCGCCGTAATTGAGATTGATGATGTTCAAACTCCAGTACCTGGCCTTTATATTCACCGCGGTCAAGTTATTTCAGGATCGGTTGAAGTCAACAGTGGTGCACTTGCAACTATTGATGTTGAACGTCGCTTAGCCATCTCGCGCTCGCACACCGCGACACATATGGTGCACAAAGCTTTCCGCGAAGTATTGGGTGAGACTGCAACTCAAGCTGGTTCAGAGAATTCACCTGGGCGTTTCAGATTCGATTTCCCGGCAACCGGCGCGGTTCCAGCAAGCGTTCTGGAAGAAGTTGAAGGTCGCGTCAATAACTTATTACTAGATAATCTAAGTGTTACGGCGAAAGTGATGACACAACCTGAGGCTAAGGCTATGGGCGCCATGGCTCTATTCGGTGAGAAATACGGCGATCAAGTTCGCGTAGTGAGTGTGGGTGAATGGGCGCACGAACTTTGTGGAGGTACTCATGTTAAATCTTCCGGTGAATTAGGAGTAGTTAAATTGCTTTCAGAAGCATCAATTGGCGCTGGTGTGCGACGTGTTGAAGCGCTGGTCGGACGAGATGCCTATGGCTTTCTTGCACGAGAGCATCTTTTATTGAATTCCTTGACTCAGATAATTAAGGGAGCCAGAGTAGAAGAGTTGCCATCTCGAATATCAGATCTTGTTGAAAAGTTGAAAGGCGTAGAAAAGGAGTTGGCATCATTTAAGACAGCTCAGATTCTGGCCAGTGCTACGAATCTTTTGAAGAGCACATCAAAAATTGGTGGGTTTGAAGTTCTTAGCGCGGAACTTGAATCGAATATTTCTGGTGATGATCTTCGAACTATTGCACTGGATTTACGGAATCGTCTCGCGGATGGAATTGTTATCCTTGCTTCTAAAGGCGACGAGCGATCAACGCTAGTAGTTGCCGTATCGCCAAATGCGTTGAAAGTTGGTATTAAAGCTGGGGCTCTCGTTAAGTTGGGCTCTGAAGTTCTTTGCGGCGGCGGCGGCGGAAAAGACGACTTCGCCCAAGGTGGCGGTTCTAACCATTCTGAAATTTCAAACGCCCTTAGCGCAATGAGTAAATCAATAGGCCAAACCGTAGGTAAATAGATGAAGCCAGGTCGGAGAATTGCTTTTGATTTTGGCGATGTTCGTATCGGCGTAGCGGTTACTGATGCTTCTGGGATTTTAGCTACACCGTTAAGATTTCTTCAGAATTCGGAAGCGAGTTTGATAAGTGAAATCTCTTTGCTCTATGACGAATATAAGCCGATATACACAGCAATTGGCTTCCCATCTCATCTATCTGGAAGTGAGAGCCAGAAGAGCAATAGCGTTGCCGAGTTCGCAGCGAGAATCAGTGCAGTAAACGAGAACCCTATTTATTTGATTGACGAGCGACTTACGACGGTTTCGGCAAGTCGAGCCTTGCGAGAAGCGGGACTTAATTCCAGGAGTTCTAAGGGCGAAATTGATTCAATGGCTGCTGTTGCAATTCTTGATTCAGCGCTGAACCAGGAACGTATTCAGGGTGAGCCGATGAATCGTTATACGAAATGAGACTTCAGCGTCGAATATTTTTAATCACTGGTCTTTGTGCCCTGCTTCTCTTTGGTTTTCTTCGCCTACAACCTAACAATGACTTCTCACCAAAC
>JAURGA010000045.1 GCA_030834095.1 Candidatus Nanopelagicales bacterium
AACTTTTTGCTTTTGAACCTTGCATTTAGACCCAGCCTTTACTTTCGGGGCTGATGAGGCCAGTGCTGGAATTAGAGTTAAAGGAAGAGCAACCAGAAGGCTTTTTGCAACTAGGGCCTTAAATCTCATATTAAAAGTGTATCGACTATTGACCCTTGGCTTTAGCTTTTGCCTTATCAACATCAGCATCGGTTGTGAGCGCTGCAATGAATGCCTCTTGCGGAACTTCAACACGTCCAACCATCTTCATGCGCTTCTTTCCTTCTTTCTGCTTCTCAAGAAGTTTGCGCTTACGAGAAATATCGCCACCGTAACACTTGGCAAGTACGTCTTTGCGAATCGCACGAATACTTTCGCGGGCAATAATTCTTGATCCGATTGCAGCTTGGATAGGAACTTCGAATTGCTGCCTTGGAATTAATTCACGAAGCTTTGTTGTCATCATTACGCCGTATGCATAGGCCTTGTCCTTGTGCACGATTGCACTAAAAGCATCTACGCCCTCGCTCTGCAGCAAGATATCAACCTTTACTAAGTCGCCTTCGGCTTCTCCGATTGGTTCGTAATCGAGTGATGCATATCCACGAGTCTTTGACTTAAGTTGGTCGAAGAAATCGAAGACAATTTCAGCCAGTGGCAGTGTGTAACGAATTTCTACGCGATCTTCAGAGAGATAGTCCATACCTAGAAGTGAGCCACGGCGTTCTTGGCAGAGTTCCATGATTGCTCCAATAAATTCGGATGGGGCTAATACTGTTGCGCGAACAATAGGTTCGAAGACCGCTTCAATTTTCTCGTTCGGAAATTCAGATGGGTTTGTAACAATCATCTCTTTGCCATCGCCCTTAACAACGCGATAAACCACGCTTGGTGCGGTTGAGATTAGAGATAAACCAGCTTCACGTTCTAAACGTTCGCGGACAATTTCCATGTGCAATAGACCCAAGAAACCGCAGCGGAATCCGAAACCGAGTGCTGCTGAAGTTTCTGGTTCGTAAACAAGGGCGGCATCATTAAGTTGCAATTTGTCTAGCGCTTCGCGAAGCATTGGATATTCGGCGCCATCCAATGGGAATAGACCAGAGAAAACCATTGGCTTTGGATCTTTATATCCGGCAAGAGCTTTGGTTGTTGGGTTGTGATAAGTCGTGATTGTGTCGCCGACTCGAGATTGACGAACATCTTTTACGCCCGTAATTACATAACCTACTTCACCAACACCAAGTCCTTTACTGACAACAGGTTCTGGTGAAATAACGCCGACTTCAAGCATTTCGTGGCGAACGCCAGTCGAGAACATTTGGATTTGGTCGCGAGTTGAAAGGTGTCCGTCAACTACGCGAACGTATGTAACAACGCCGCGGTATGTGTCATAAACCGAGTCAAAGATAAGTGCGCGGGCTGGAGCATTTGCATCACCAACTGGTGCCGAGATTTGTTTAACGATTTGATCTAGAAGTTCGGTAACACCTTCGCCAGTTTTTCCAGAAACGCGTAAGCAATCTTCTGGTTGGCAACCGATTAACTTCGCAAGCTCTTCAGCAAATTTTTCTGGTTGCGCTGCAGGCAAATCAATTTTATTTAGAACCGGAATAATTGTGAGGTTGTTCTCCATTGCAAGATAAAGGTTTGCAAGAGTTTGGGCTTCAATTCCTTGCGCACAATCGACCAAGAGAACTGCACCTTCGCAGGCAGCAAGAGATCTGGAAACTTCATAGGTAAAGTCGACGTGACCTGGGGTATCGATCATGTTGAGGATGTATTCCTGGCCATCGATTCCAGAACGCCATGGCAGACGGACTGCTTGGCTCTTGATTGTGATTCCGCGTTCGCGTTCGATATCCATGCGGTCTAGATATTGGGCGCGCATATTGCGCTGTTCGACAACTTCGGTGATTCCAAGCATGCGATCGGCAAGTGTTGATTTGCCGTGATCGATGTGGGCAATGATGCAGAAATTACGAATCTGCGCTGGATTGGTTGAAGCTGGTTGTGGCGCTTTGGCTAAATCAATGGCAGGCATTTATCCCCCGAGATTATTCGCCGAAACTTATTTGAAAATAGATTTGGGTAAAACAAGAATTACTTAGCGCCAGCTTTGTTAGCTTGCTTAGCCATCGCTGACTTTCTGTTTGCTGCTGCGTTTGCATGCATTACGCCGCTGCTCACTGCAACATCAAGTGTCTTTGAAGCTAAACGAAGTTCTTCTGCAATTACCTTGCTGTCTCCGGCAGTGACTGCATCACGGAAACGACGGATCGCGGTCTTGATCGCTGAACGAGCAGACTTGTTACGAATTTGAGCCTTTTCGTTGGTGCGAATTCTCTTGATCTGCGACTTGATATTTGCCACTTCAAACTACCTTCTAATCTCTTGAAATCTAAGCCTTGGCTTCTGCCAGGCAGACGCGCAGATTACCAGCGAAGGGGTCTACTACTCAAACTCGAGAAGTGATGGCAATAATCGCACGCTCTAGCGAGTGGATTGGATCGACAGCGGCGCCCTTGATGTCGGCATCGGCTTGAGCCACGGCCACTACCGCCCCCGCCAAGGTTGCAGGCGTCCATTTTGAAAGTTGTCTGCGAGCTTTATCAATCTGCCATGGTGCAAGGCCCAATGGCCCAGCTAAATCAAAAGATTTCACGCCCCGGGATGCTCCAGAAACTTTTGCCAGAGTTCGAAGCGAGCCAGCGAGTGCACTGGTGATGAGAACTGGATCGGTTCCGGTTGCAAGAGCATTTCGCAGCGAAATTAAAGCAACATCACGATTTCCATCTAGCGCTGCATCTGCAACATCAAAGCCAGTTGTTTCGACTCTTCCGTTCTGGAATTTCACTACATCAGTTCCATCAATCATTTTTCCGGCAGTTACATCTGCTGCTAATTGCGAGCAGGCGCCACCGAGTTCGCGAAGGTCACTGCCCAGCGCATCAATCAAAGCTTGAACTGCTTCGGTGGAAATCGGTCGGCCAAGTCGCTTGAATTCGGCGCGGATAAAGTCAGATTTTTCGCCATCTTTTTTTATGACATCACAAGGTATTACTGTTGGTTTTGCTTTCTTGATCTTCTCTAATAGTGCTTTTCCTTTTACGCCACCCTTGTGCCAAAGAACTAATTCAACGCTCTCATCTTGGAATTCTAAATACGCAGTGATTTCTTCACCGAGTTCGGCTGGTAGGTCTTGGATTTCTTTAATGACAATTATTCGGGAGTCTCCAAATAGCGAAGGCGCGAGAGCATCGGTGATTCCACCAAGTTCTAATTCGCTGGCATCGAACGCGCTCACGGTTGCGCCTTTAAATTTTGCAATCACTTGAGATATCGCGCGGTCGGCAAGCAGTGACTCGCCGCCTTGTAACAACGTTATCCCCACGAGATGTTCCACCAATCATTTCTCTTAGTTCTGATCTTAAGGGTCCCGTCAACCGAGATGGCTCCATCTTGATCGGTTCGCAAGGTTCTTGCACCCAGGGCTTCAAGCGCATTGACCGTGCTTGGCGCTGGATGGCCATAACTATTTCCAGCCCCAACGCTTATGAGGGCAATTTTAGGTTGAAGCGCTGACATCAGTGGCAGAAATTGAAACGATGAACCGTGGTGAGAAACTTTGTAGATATCAATCGGTTCTATCTTAGTCAGCGCCAAGAGCGCTTCTTGAGCCGGAGGTTCTAAATCTCCGGCTGTAAAGATTCGCAGGTTGCCTACGGTTATTAGAAGCGCAATACTCGAATTGTTGATTGCCGACCCATCTCCGGGTAAAGCTTCAAAGTTTGATTGTAATTTTGTGGGCCAGAGAACTTCAATTTTTACTGGACCTTTAGAGCTCTTGAATTCGATTGTTTCACCCGCTGTTGCCTGATGTATTGGTGTAGCTCCAAGTAATAGGTAGGCGGTATCTCGCTCGCTCCTTGGTTCATCAAGATTTGAGACCCAGACATTTGCAATATCCCTGCGAAGAAGCGCGCCATCTAAACCGTGCACGTGATCCGCATGAAAATGTGAAATCACCAAGAGCGGGATCTTTTTTACGCCTAAATCTTTTAAACACTCATCCATAAGTTTTGCATCAGGTCCCACATCAATTACTAGAGCCTCATTTTTGCCTAGGTTAATTACCAATCCATCGCCCTGACCAATATTGCAATTTACGACGGCCCAACTTGATCCTGGCCATCTTCCGGGCAAGGCGATTATTAGAGTCACAATGATTAGAAGCAAAAAGAGCGCAAGCCATTTCTTAAACTTGATCAGTGCAATCACAAAAATAGCGATAAGTGCGCCCAGATAACTCTTGGGCAGCATCAGGACCGGGAGGCCAGATGCGGTATTTGATACCCCAACAATAAATTGTGCGAGTGGCTTAATGAGCAAAAGCAGAAGGTAGGAAATGCCAGGAATTATCGGTGAGAGTAAAGCGGCTATAAACCCAATAATTGTTATTGGGGCTACTACCGGAGCGACTAAGACATTAGCTGGAATTGATACCAGCGAAAACAGACCCGAAATTGCCAGAATGATTGGCGTGCACATAAGCGTCGCCGAAAGTGGAATTGCGACAACTTGCGCAAGTTTTTCATGGCCATACTTCTCGGTTAGCCAAGTTTCGATCTTGGGCGCTAATAGCAAAATTCCCGCTGTCGCTGATACTGAAAGCGCAAAGCCTGGATCAATTGCCTGAAATGGATCCATCAAAATCAAGAATGCAATTGCGAGACCAAGTGAGGGCACCGAATCTGCTCTGACACCCCGGGCCTTAGCAATCAAAATAACTGCGCACATAACACTGGCTCGCAATACTGACGGCGAGGGCCGAACAAGAAAGATAAATCCGATCAGCACAATGCTGGTGAGAATTAGCCGGGCCTTAACTCCCCTAAAAATCCATTGGGAAAGCCAGAGTAGAAATGCGGCAATTATTGCAAAATTAGCGCCACTGACTGCAGTTAAATGCGCGAGCCCAACTCTTCGCATTTCAATTATAAAGTCTGGCTCCTCCAGTGAGGTATCCCCGATTACCAATCCTGGAATAAGTGCGCCGCCGGCACCGCCAATAGATTTAGCAGTTTCGCGGAAGGAATTTCTAATCTCTGCTGAAAGGCGTTGCAAGTAATTTGCCTGCGAAAGTCTTTTAAAATCTCCGGTCGTAGCAATAAGGGCTGCTACTCGTCGCTCTGCAGTTGGAAATGCAACCCCACTTACCGCGAACTTTTCACCAGGAATCAGATCTATATATTTAGAACTTGTAATACGAACTGGCAATCTTATTGATTTAACTTCACCATCGATATTTACACTCGAGACCGAGGCAAGAGCGGTCATCGATTTACTACGAAATCTCGACCCAATTACTTTGGGCTTGCTCCAATTAGGGTCAGTCTTTAAAGTTC
>JAURGA010000013.1 GCA_030834095.1 Candidatus Nanopelagicales bacterium
GGCTCGAGGTGGCGCAGTTTCAAGGATGGTGAATCGTAAGAGAAAGTTATTCTCGATTTCTCTAGAATTGCTTTTGAGAGCTGCTCGAGCAAATCTGATGGATTTTCGAATCTATATTTAATTTGAAAATCCAAATCAAGTGCTGCTGGAATTCCGAGTGACTGAAGTTTACGAATTCCGGAATGAGCCGTCGGAGCTAAGATCGAGTCGTTCCAGTAATTACTAGCTATCGACAACAGCGCTAGTTCACGGCCCGTCAGGTTTGGCACATTGAGTTCGTAGGACTTTTGTGGAATCCGATAGCCAGGCTCGTCTTCGAAGAAAACGTCGAGATCCCCAACTTCAATCTCAATACCAAGAGACCTCAAGTCATCCTTATCCCGTTCGAACATCCGCTCTTTAGCTTCCTGAGTGCCTTCATATCCTTGGACGTTCGTGAGAATCTCGGACTTTTTTAGGTAGCGTTTCGTCGCAAGCAGAGCCAGAGTGAGGTTTATCAATCTCTCGGTTTTGCGGTCTGACACACTAAAACCCTAGTGGTTTGGTAATCTTCACGCACTATTAACACCAACAGATATCGATACAACTTTTAATCTGGAGAGATATGAATCGTGTAAACACGCAGAACTTCCGGCCTTCAAAGCTAGTTAAAGGAGCGGGCATACTTTTTTTAATTGCAGCCCTTACTTCGTGCTCACTAGATGGAGGAACACCACAGGCAGATTCAAATCAAACCCAAGAGGAGCAGAACATGGCTGATTCACAACGCGAATATCTCTCAGTTTCTAACAACCCTGGGGTTGAACCAACACTCGGTAAGCCAATCGGTGATGCGCCTACCACTCTGATTTCAAGAGACATTATTGTTGGAAGTGGTGATGAAGTTGTTGCTACATCAACCTTGACGGTGCACTACCAGCTAATTTCTTGGAAAAGCGGTGAAGTTTTGCAATCATCTTGGCAATCTCAGCCAATTGATTTCCCTCTCGGTGGCGTTATCGCGGGATGGCAACAAGGGATGCCAGGTATGAAAGTTGGCGGTCGTCGACTACTAGTTATTCCACCAGAGCTTGCCTACGGAGCTAGTGGCAGTGGACCTATAGGTCCTAACGAAACTCTTGCATTCGTTGTTGATCTAGTTGGTCTGCAGTAAGTAAGAAATCAACTCTCGATTTCATTAGTTCCATACGCGCCTTTAGATGGGCGTCTGCGGCGAGCTGGCGCAACCGTGTTGGGTGCAAGCCTTCGAGCCATTATTAGAAAAGCGGTATGAGCAATCATCCGATGCTGCGGTCTTACCGCAAGACCTTCGTGGTGCCATCCTCGCACGATAGTTTCATTACTCTCTGGTTCAGTGAAATTTCCCGAAGCTTTTATAGCTTCAGCGGTCTGAGAAAGTTGAGTCGTGGTCGCTACGTAAGCGATGAATACGCCACCAGGCACAAGAGCTTTACTAGCCATTTCAACACATTCCCATGGTGCCAACATATCTAGAACCACTCGATCGTATTCGCATTTGTGATCGAAATCTTGAACTGATCCCATGCTTAAATTCCAATTACTTGGTAACCCCCCAAAATATTGATTTACATTCTTCGAGGCGATAACCGCAAATTCTTCACGCTTTTCAAATGATTCAAGCTTCCCACTTGAACCAATTGCCCTTAGAAGGGATATTGATAAAGCGCCAGAGCCGACTCCTGCTTCTAATACTCGAGAACCCGGAGCAATATCTGCAAACCCCAGAATCATTGCAGCATCTTTAGGATAAACAATGGTCGCGCCTCTAGGCATAGCCAGCACGTAATCCGCTAACAAAGGTTTGAAGGCAAGGAATTTTAGCCCTCCAGTGGTTTCCACTACTGAGCCTTCGGGTAGGCCGATGACTTCATTGTGAACAAGCCAGCCATTATGCGTATGCCACTCTTGATTTAATTGAAGGGTAATCGTGTGCATTTTCCCCTTTGCATCAGTCAATTGCACCCGATCGCCAACTTGAAAATTCGACATCGACACCAAGCTCCTACAATCTAGTTTGCATTGAAATATTTGGCTTCTGGATGATGAACAATAATCGCGGAAGTGGATTGCTCTGGATGTAATTGAAATTCCTCACTTAACTCGACGCCGATTCGCTCAGGCTCGAGTAATGCACAAAGTTGCAGTTGCTGTTCAAGGTCAGGACATGCTGGGTAGCCAAAGGAATATCTCGAACCTCGATAGCCCTGATCAAGAATTGCATCGATGTCTGAAGCGTCCTCGGCAGCAAATCCAAGTTCTTCTCGAATTCTTGCGTGCCAGTGTTCTGCGAGCGCTTCAGTAAGTTGGACGGATAAACCGTGTAACTCAAGATACTCACGATATTCGTTTGCGGCAAAGAGTTTGGCAGTGGCATCACTGACGCTCTGTCCCATGGTTACAACATGAAAGGCTACGGTATCTATTTGCCCGCTCTCCTTGCTTCGGAAAAAATCACTTAAACACAATCGGCGATCACGAGACTGTCTTGGAAAAGTGAATCTCGTGCGCTCGAGACCTTTATCCGGTCCTTCATGGTGCAGAATCACTAATTCGTTTCCCTCGCTATAACAAGGGAAATATCCATACACGACAGCCGCGTTTAACCAACCATTAGATTGAACATCGTTTAACAAGGAGCGCAATCTTGGACGTCCTTCACTCTCAACCATTGCTTCATACTCACCGCGTTTACCTTGAAGCCCCCATTGACCCACAAAAAGCGCTCTCTCGTCTAGCGCTCCAAGATAAGAAGCTAAGGCGACGCCTTTCACTATCCGTGAACCATAGAAAGGTGGCGTCGGAAGTTTGTTATCAGCATCAACATCGCTGCGATTAGTGTCGAGATTTGGCGCCCGATTAGCTCTCGTGTTTGGAGTTCGCCGCTCACGCAACGGAGGTAGCACTGCGCTCTCATCACCGCGCTTTATGGACATCAAGGTGTCCATCAAACTTAACCCTTCAAAAGCATCTTTTGCGTAGCGGACAGTTCCATCAAAAGAACCAGCAAGATCTTGTTCCACAAAACTTCTGGTTAAGGCCGCGCCGCCCAGAATAATTGGCCATTTCTCAGCAAGTCCACGACTGGTCAGCTCCTCCAAATTTTCCTTCATAATAACCGTTGATTTAACAAGCAACCCAGACATACCAATAACATCAACATTCGAATCGGTTGCTGAATCGATGATCTGGTTAACGGTCTGTTTAATTCCGATGTTGACCGTCTTATATCCATTATTGGAAAGAATAATGTCCACCAAGTTCTTGCCGATATCGTGAACATCGCCCTTGACTGTTGCAAGTAAAATCGTTCCCTTGCCCGCGTCCTCACTCTTCTCCATGTGTGGTTCTAGAAGCGCAACCGCCGCCTTCATTACCTCAGCAGATTGCAATACGAATGGCAATTGCATCTGTCCACTACCAAATAGCTCGCCAACTGTTTTCATCCCAGAGAGCAAATGCTCGTTGATAATAACTAACGGTTTGATGCCGCTAGCCAGAGCTTCTTGCAAGTCGGCTTCAAGGCCCACCTTCTCACCATCGATAATTCTTCGTTCTAAGCGTTCAATTAGAGGTAGTGCGGCTAGTTCAGCGGCTCGAGAAATCTTGCTGGATGTTGTCTCTACCCCATCAAACATATTCAAATAAATAGCTAATGGGTCGTAAGTGCAGTTTCCATCACTATCGAATGTGCGTCGGTCATAGACCAAATCAAGAGCAACTTCGAGTTGCTTCGCATCAATTCGAGAAATCGGTGTGATCTTTGATGGATGCACAATTGCCGAGTCGAGTCCCATCTTTACCGCTTCGGCAAGAAAGACCGAGTTTAAGACTATGCGGGCGGCGGGATTCAAGCCGAAAGAAACATTTGATACACCTAGAGTTGTCTGGACATCAGGATATTTTTTCTTCAATTCTGAAATTGCATTAAGAGTTTCAATTCCATCGCGTCTAGTTTCCTCCTGGCCAGTCGCAATTGGGAAGGTGAGGCAATCAATCAAAATGTCGCTTGTCAGCATGCCCCAATTTTTAGTCAAGTCCTCGATCAGTCGAGAAGCGACAGAAACTTTCCATTCCTGGGTCCGCGCCTGGCCAGTTTCATCGATAGTCAATGCAACGACCGCTGCCCCATGTTCCTTAACCAAGGGCATAATTTTCGCAAATCGTGAAGTTGGACCATCGCCATCTTCATAATTGACCGAGTTAATAATTGATCTGCCACCTAAATGTTCAAGACCAGCTTTCAACACTGCAGGTTCAGTTGAATCCAGAACGATTGGTAGCGTTGAACTCGTTGCAAGGCGCGATGCAAGTTCGTGCATATCTGCGACACCATCTCGACCGACATAATCCACTGAGAGATCAAGCATGTGTGCGCCATCTCGAATTTGGTCGCGCGCGATTTCAATACAGCTCTGCCAATCCTCGGCTAGTAGTGCATCTCGAAATGCACGAGAGCCATTTGCATTCGCACGTTCTCCGATTGCCATATATGCCTGATCCTGACGAAATGGAACAAACTGATAGAGCGAAGATGCGCCAATCTCTCTTGCAATTTTTCTGGCAACTAAATCGTGCTCGCCAATTTTATTTACGACAGCCTCCATATGAGCTGGTGTTGTGCCGCAACAGCCCCCAACAAGAGTTAACCCATAAGAATCAACAAAATTTTCCAGATACTCCGCTAATTCATCTGGTCCAAGTGGATAAGTTGCTCCATTAGGTCCCAATTGTGGAAGTCCAGCATTTGGCATTACTGAAATTCCTATCGTGCTGTTCTTTGCAAGAACGCGCAGGTGTTCACTCATCTCTGCCGGTCCAGTTGCGCAATTCAAGCCGATTAAATCGATGTTCAAAGGTTCAAGAGCATTTAAAGCTGCACCAATTTCTGATCCCAGCAACATGGTTCCCGTCGCTTCTACAGTAACTTGAGCAATAAGCACGATGTCCCGGTCGCATTCATCAATGGCTTTACGAGCACCATTTATGGCAGCTTTTGCTTGAAGCAAGTCTTGTGTAGTTTCGATCAAAAGCGCATCTACCCCGCCGTCGAGTAAACCTTTTGAGGCGGTGAAATAAGCGTCCTTCAATTTCAAATAATCGGTATGCATTAAGGTCGGGAGTTTCGTTCCTGGGCCAAGAGAGCCCAGAACCCAGCGAGGCTTTTTATCATTTGCAAATTCATCCGCAACTTCTCGCGCTAATTTTCCGCCGGCGAAAGCTAGCTCATAAATTCGGTCTTCAATTCCATACTCCGCCAAGTTAGCCCAATTTGCCCCAAAGGTATTTGTCTCAATCGCATCTACGCCAACTTCTAAATACTTGCGATGCACAGACTTCACAAGGTCTGGCTTAGAAATATTTAGTATTTCGTTGCAACCTTCGTGGCCCTGAAAATCAGCTAGCGAAGGATTTGCCTCTTGGAGCATCGTACCCATCGCTCCGTCAGCAATAATTACGCGTCCTGCCATGGCGCTACGAAGAGATGATGAAATTTTCATTTGGGAGTAGGTTACCTTAGAGCGCTAAACCGAGCGCGTTATCAATGAATCTTGAGAGCTCGCCTACTGACCCGCCACCTTGGCCATTTAGAGAATCAGATGCCCATTTATCTAGTAATTCAAGTGCAAGCGGCGTGTTTAAATCATCGGCAATACTCTGCGCAACAAGTTGTATGACTCCATCCGTAGGAGCACATTCGATGCGAGATAGTGCGGATCTCAAATTAGCAACGCACTCTACTGATTTACTTAGGGTTTCTTCGCTCCACATTCTCTCCTCTGAATATCTCTCAGACAGGAGAGCATGGCGAAGGGTCATCGGATCGGTTCCTTGAGTTAACAACTTCGATACAAAGACTAAATTTCCTTTGCTCTTACTCATCTTCTCACCATCGAGACCGACCATTTCGGAGTGGAGATAAGCATCAGCAAACTCATTGTTTGTTAATGCTTTAGCAAGAGCAGCACTCATGAAGTGATGTGGAAAAATTAGATCAGTACCACCCCCTTGCAAATTAATCGTTCTCGATTTCTCCAATCCCTTATCGAGATAATCGGGGCCAATTAGATTCTCCAGGGCAATCACCGAACACTCAATATGCCAACCTGGTCGTCCGAAACCAATTTTGGAATTCCAACCTGGCTCGCCATCCTTATTAGCAATCCAAAGTATCGGATCAAGTGGGTGCTCTTTCCCTGCTCGCTCCGGGTCACCGCCACGCTCAGAGAATATTTTGATTGCACTTTCAAGAGATACTGGAAGTTCCTCTAGATAAGGCGTAATTCGGAAGTAGATATTTCCAGAGAGTTCATATGTGAATCCGTCATCTACTAACTGTTCAATTGCAAAAATAATCGAAGCCATCGCCTCGGTGACAGCAACATAATTCTTCGGGGGTAGGACTCTCAGGCTTGCCATATCACTTTCAAAGAGCGCTACTTGAGCATCGCCAAGCTCTGACCAAGATTGGTTGTCTCGTTTAGCTCGCTCGAACAACGGATCATCGATATCTGTGATGTTCTCAACAAAATCTACATTGGTGCCTGCTAGGCGTAAGTATCGATTAATTATATCGAACGTTAGATATGTAGCCGCGTGTCCAAGGTGTGTTGCGTCGTATGGCGTAATCCCACATACATACATTTTGAAATCTGAATTCTCTCCAAAATTTTTGAGGATTCCTGACGTCGTCTTCACTTTCAATACCGGCAAGTCTCGATGCCATTTAGCTATTTCAATTTTAGGCCAATTACTCACTGCGTTATCATAGTTTACAAGACCTTCTCAGTCCTCCCGCGTTATTCAAAACCAATTCCCAATCGATTCTTAATAGGGTGGCCAGGGCACGGCAGGCCAGTTTGGATTTGGACTACTGAACCTACCAACCTGAAGGAGGTTTTTTGTTCGCTCAAAAATGGCATCGATCTCATCTTCGCTTAAATAGGTCGATAAATACTTGCGGTCGATTTGCGAGAGTAACTCATTCAATTGTTCGACTTCAGCGGGCTGCAGTAGTTTCTCCGCAAATTGCCAGACAACAGTGCGCAATTTATTCTCTTTGTGCAAGCTAACTCCGTGATCACATCCGAAAATCCGAAGCTCTGGCGTAATTAGGACATGACCAAACTTTCGATCTGCATTATTAATAACAATGTCAAAGAGCGCCATATTTCTCATTTGCGAATCATCACTCTGAGCCATTCTGATTACATCTGCTTCTTCTGAGGTTTCAATCCACTTCTGAATCGCACCAGTGCCAAAAGGACCTTCGCGCAGCACAGTCTTAGGAACTACCTTAAAATTTCCAATTTCGCTTATGTAGTAGGCGGCAACTTCACGGCTAGCAAGATTTCCATCTGGAAAGTCCCAGAGCGGCCGCTCACCAGCAATTGGCTTGTATATTACTTTTACGTTATCAGGCAGAGTGCAGAGTAAAGAAGCGTTTGATGCATCTACCAATCGGCCGATAACTTCCAACTCTCCTGACTGAAAGATTTTATCTTCGGTATCCATTTGCCCTCGGACAGAGATGTCCCGTCGCATCAATTGGTAATCCACAGAAAGGACAGACTGGACGCCCCGATTGCAAAATACTTTCAGAGCGATTACAGAAACCTCTAACCTGGTTAAGTCGAATTGTTAAACGCAGTAGATCTGGTGGATCCTCTACCCCGGCCAATTCATCATCGTTTGAGATTAACTCGGTGAATTCACCATCAGCGATGGATTGAATTTCTATCGAAACCCGCTGAGATTGTGGATCCCAAGATATGCCCATGACGCCGGCTCTGAAATCTTCATCAATGGGAAATTCCAAAGTGTCGTTATCCACCGTGGCGGGTAGCGAAAGTTCATCTAAACTTGCCAATTTATTCCTGCGTACCTCGGTAATCAACTCCCGCAATCTTGCAGATAGAGCTGCCACTTGGCTTTTCTCGACCGCGACTGTTGTGGTTCCTGATATTGAAGTTGCTTGCAGGAAGAAGGCTCGCTCACCTGGCGCTCCAATAGTTCCAACAATAAAGCGATCTGCATCTTCGTGTTCGTAAATGATGCGCTCAGTCACGTGCTGCACCGCCGCCGCCGCCGAGATTTAGTTTGCCACCACCGGTACCTGTGAACTTAAGTTCTTTCAAGTAGCTGGTGTCGTTCATTATGCGAAGACGTGCACCATCTTTTGTTAAATCAAGGACAGTTAAGGAGGCTGGATCGATGGACAAGCTCTGGAAATTATCTAAGTTCAACCCTAGAAAGCCCGCAACTATCGCCTTGATTACATCGCCGTGGGAACAGAGCAGAACGCTCTTTCCTGGAATCGAAATATTAGTCACAGCTTCCAAAGATCTACTCTGCATTTCCAGAAAACTTTCACCGTTTGGAAATCGGACGAGACTTGGACGATTTTGTATAGTTGCCCAAAGTTTATTCCGAGATAGGAGCGCCAGTTTTTTTCCTGACCAATCACCGTATTCCATTTCGATCAATCCATCAGAGAGCTGGATTTCCTTCTTAAGTTCAGCAGCTAAAGGTTCTAAGGTTTGAACACATCTTGGGAGTGGGCTGCTATATATTTTTGCAAATTTTCTACCAGATAACTCTGTCGCAACTGCTTTAGCCTGCTTCTCGCCCACTGAAGATAATCTGACACTGAAGTCCCGGCCGGCTAGAACTGATTTCGCGTTCGCAGTGGAATGACCATGGCGAAGCAGATAAATGACTGCAGGTTTATCGGCTGGCATGGGGCCAAGGTTACCGATTATTCAGCAGCCGTCTTGCTAGGGTGGCATCATGGAGAAACGGATACTCGGTAATTCTGGGCTACGTGTTTCCCGACTAGGTCTCGGCACAATGACTTGGGGACGCGATACCGACGAACATGAAGCTGCCGACCAGTTAAAAACCTTCTTGGATGCTGGCGGAAATCTCATTGATACCGCGGCGATGTATGGAGATGGCGATAGCGAACGCGTAATTGGTGGCTTTATTGGAACTCTTGCAAAGCGAGAAGATCTAGTAATCGCAACAAAGGCTGGCATATCTTTCACAGCAGGAGAACGAAGTGTAAATAACTCTAGAACAAATCTACTTAGTGACCTCGATAAATCGTTGTCGAGACTTGGCGTGGAATATGTCGATCTATGGCAGATTCATACTTGGGATCCAATGGTTCCACTGGAAGAAACCCTCTCCGCAATCGACCAGGCGGTCTCTTCTGGTCGCGTGAGGTATGTAGGTGTCTCTAACTTCTCGGGATGGCAATTGGCTAGAGCAGCAACTCTTCAAAATCCAATCTTTGGAAAATCGCCTATCGTCTCGACACAAGTCGAATATTCATTACTTAATCGCGGAATCGAAGCTGAAGTTATTCCTGCGAGCATCGAGATGAACATAGGAGTCTTGGCTTGGTCACCAATCGGCCGAGGGGTCTTAACAGGCAAGTATCGAAATGGTTCTCCTTCCGATTCGCGTGGAGCAAGTCCGCATTTCAGCAGCTTCATCGCACCATATTTGGATGAACGATCTCGCAAAATCGTGGATGCGGTCTGTGTTGCTAGCGAAGGCTTAGGTTATTCGCCACTAGAAGTAGCGCTCTCTTGGGTTCGCGAGGGTTACGGTGTCACAAGCGCGATTGTTGGCGCGAGGACTGCAGCACAATTGCGTGGAATTCTTACCGTAGAAGAAATCACTTTGCCAGAGCAGGTTAGAACAGCTCTGGATGAAATCTCGGCAGACATAAATTAACTGTTCTGAAGGAATTCATTTAAAACCTTAACGCCAAATTTAAGACCATCGATCGGAATTCGTTCATCAACCCCATGGAAGAGTGCAAAGAAATCTAGATCCGGTGGCAATTTAACTGGGCTAAATCCATATCCAATTATTCCTAAATCTGAGAGCGCTTTGTTATCCGTTCCACCACTCATTAAATATGGAACCGGAATCCCCTCTGGGTCAAACTTGGCAAGCGCTGCCTTCATGGCATCAACCAATGGTCCTTCAAAATCTACTTGTAAAGCTTTGTCACGAACCAGAACTTCAATTTCAATTTCATCGCCGGCCAGCCTTGAAATAGTCTCCAGCAATTCATCCTCATAACCAGGTAGGAAACGTCCGTCAACAACAGCTGTTGCTTGTTGTGGAATCACATTTGCCTTGTAGCCCGCATTTAACATTGTTGGATTAGCGGTGTTCTGAATTGTTGCACCTAACATACGAGCCGCTTCTCCGATATGTTTTAAAAGCGGGCGAGGATTCTTTGGATCGTATTTCTCGCCAGTCAATTCAGCGATCTTCGACCAGAATTTTGCACCAGTTTTCGTCTCAATCTGAGGCCACTCGTACGAACCAATTCGTGCTACCGCTGCCGCTAACTTGGTGACCGCATTCTTTGGATTAATGAACGATCCATGCCCTGCTTCGCCCTTTGCTTTAAGTTGAAGCCAGTTAATTCCCTTTTGCGCACCCTCAATAAAATAGAGTCGGTGTCCTCCAGTAATTGTTACCGAAAATCCACCAACCTCCGAAATTGCCTCGTTATAACCTTTGAATATTTCAGGACGGTTCTTAACTAGATATCTAGAACCATATTCGCTGCCCGCCTCTTCATCTGCAAAGAAAACGAGAAGAATGTTTCTCGGCGGTTTATAGTTTGCGCGTTTCCAAGCCCGCACTGTTGCAATGATCATTGCATCCATATCTTTCATATCTACAGCGCCGCGACCCCACAAATATCCATCTTTGATGACCCCGCCAAATGGGTCAACTGACCAGTCATCGGCATTTGCTGGAACTACATCCAAATGGCCATGAACGACCAGACCTGGACGCGAGGTGTCGGCGCCGCCTATCTTCGCAACGACGTTTACGCGATTTTCACCCGTAACGATTAGCTCGCATGCAATTCCAACTTCATTCAGCTTCTCAGCAACGTAAGATGCGATAGCTCTTTCATCGCCAACACCTTCACCGTGATTAACACTGGGTATACGAATCATTTCCTGGCAGATAGAAATACATTCTGCTTCTAGAAGTGCAAGATCTATCGCTTCCATACCATCCGAATCCTCTTGAGAGTTTCCCACTCGCCTATCTTGCCTTAGTATCAACTCGATTGTGATGATGTCCGCGTGATTGGTATCCTTTCGCCAAGAAAAAGAGATTTTTACACTGGTCCGGGTGGCGGAATTGGCAGACGCGCTAGCTTGAGGTGTTAGTTCCCGCAAGGGATTAGGGGTTCAAGTCCCCTCTCGGACACCAGAACTAATTTATAAAAATAGTGATACCAGAGGAGCAAAAAATGCAATCAAAGGGTTATGCCGTTCTCGAAGCATCGAAACCACTTGTTCCGTTTACCTTCTCTCGCCGCGATCTTCGCCCAGGAGACGTTGCACTTTCAGTCTCTTATGCTGGTATCTGCCACTCGGACATTCATCAAGCTCGGGAAGAATGGGGTCCCGCGCTCTTTCCAATGGTTCCAGGTCATGAAATCGCCGGCATCGTTACTTCAGTAGGGAGCAACGTAACAAAGTTCAAAATTGGCGACAGAATTGGTGTCGGGGTATTTATCGATTCCTGTCGTGAATGTTCATCATGTAAATCTGGGCTCGAGCAATATTGCCTTCAAGGCATGACTGGCACATACAACAATTATGAACGAGATGGAAAAACTCTTGCGCAAGGTGGATATGCAGATAGCTTTATAGTCGATCAAGATTATGCGGCTTCTATTCCTGACAATCTTGACCTGGCCGGAGTCGCGCCTTTGTTATGTGCTGGTATTACTCTCTTCTCCCCTCTAAAAAATTGGGGCGCTGGTCCAGGAAAGAAAGTTGGAGTGATTGGACTTGGCGGTCTCGGTCATATGGGACTGAAGTTTTCTGCTGCGCTTGGAGCCCACACCACAGTCTTCTCTCATTCACCAAGCAAAGAGCAAGACGCCCGAAAAATGGGTGCTAACGATTTTGTGGTTACTAGCAATCCAAAGGAGCTATCAAAGCTGGATAGGGATTTTGATCTAATTTTAAATACGGTTTCTGCGGATATGGATCTAACCCCTTATCTGCAACTGTTGAAACTCGACGGAACACTTGTGCTCATCGGATTACCAATAAATCCTTACACAATAAACACTCCAGTCCTCTTGGCTCAGCGACGTTCGATATCAGGATCAATGATTGGTGGCATCAAAGAGGTTCAAGAGATGCTTGATTTCTGTGGCAAGCACAATATTGTGAGCGAAGTTGAAGTTGTGGATCCGGAATACATAAACCAAGCCTACGAGAGGACTATTTCAAGTGATGTGAAATACCGCTTCGTAATTGACGCGAAGAAATTTTAGATACTTATTTAAATTGATGAAGCGCGCCGGCAATTAATGGGGCCAAGAAGAGAGCGGGCAGCAGATTCCCTACTGCAACCTGCTTGATCTTCATTACCCGAAGCGAAATTCCCAATAAGAGAATTCCACCGGTCGCCGTCATAGCCAGGATTTGATAGTCAGGAAGAACTGTTCCCAGAAAGAGGCCGACCCCGGTCCAGGCAAATTGATAAATACCAACCGGGATACTGGAAACTGCAACTCCCCACCCCAAAGAAGCTGCAAATGGAATTGAAATCACGCCATCCAAAATGCTCTTCAAAACTAGTTGGTCAATTCCAGTTCCCATTCCATCACTGATAGACCCCAGGATTGCCATCGGACCGATAACGAATAAAAGCGAAGCGGTGACGAAGCCATCGACAAATGGACTTGAACCGTTTGGATCAATTCTGGCCTTTAATCTAACCCCAAATCTTTCAAGCCGATTCTCAATATCCAGAGCATTTCCGATTAAGGCACCAACAAGAAGAGCCGATAATATGGCGAAAATTGGCCAGCCCTGAGGCAGCTCTGAAACAAATTTTTGATTCCATAACTCTTTGATTGCATCCGCTGCTGCTAGCAAAGTTACAAAACCTAAAACCGTGATAATCAACTCTCGAGTGTGTTCTCGGAATTTAGCGCCAACAAAAATACCTAGCGCGGAGCCAAGGAGGATTGCTACGATATTTATTATCGTGCCTAGACCAACAAACATTGTTTACACCTCCGACTAATCGGTAGACTCTAACAGTGAAACCCCAGGAAGTTTGTCAGAAAATCTGGCGCCTTCTCCAACCCGCAAAAACTATTCCACATACCTCCTGGACTGCGAAGAACCGATGGTCTGTAACACCGAAAATATTCATTTTTTTGATAGTTGGACTATCTCTCTTCGGAATTGGAGAAGCGCTTTTAATACAATCAACTCTTGGTAACTCACCTTGGTCGGTTTTTGCGCAAGGCCTCTCACTTCAAACTCCACTGAGTATTGGAGAAAGCACTGCGATAACAAGTTTGGCGGTCTTGGCTCTCTGGATACCACTTAGAGAAAAGCCTGGGTTCGGAACACTTGCCAACATCGCTGTAATTAGTATTTTTATTCAACTTGGCGTCGATCATATTCCAACCGTAACTATGAACTTTCCACTTCAGATTCTCTATGTAGTTGTTGGCGTGGGGCTCGTAGGGTTTGGCTCTGCTATTTACATTACTTGTGGACTTGGTCCGGGCCCGCGTGACGGACTTATGACTTCGTTGCACAAGAAAACCGGAGCTCGAATTTCAAGGGTTAGGTTGTCCATAGAAGTAACTGTCTTGATCGCAGGCGCAGCACTCGGTGGATCTGTAGGACTAGGAACCGCAATCTTCGCCCTCTTTATTGGTATCTCAATTGCAACCAATCTCAACTTTGTGACTAAATTATCCAATCGACTGGTTTGATCCCCAGTTCAATCAACCGATTATTCGCTTTCGTAAAAGGCCTAGATCCGAAGAAACCTCGATAAGCCGATAGCGGACTTGGATGAGCACTTATTAAGGAATTACCATCGGGAATAAATCGTTGAAGTTCGGCAGCGTGCTTTCCCCACAAGATGAAAACTACGGATGAAGCGGCAAGATACTTAACAACTTGGTTTGTAAAATCAATCCAGCCTACCTTTGCATGCCCCTGACTGGTGTTGGGGAGAGTCGTAAGTGATGTGTTCAAGAGCATCACTCCCCTAGATTGCCATCCTGTTAGATCTCCAGTTTTTGGCACAAAACCGATATCGCTCTCTAGCTCTTTGCAAATATTTTTCAGAGTTGGGGGTAATTTTTTGACAGTCGAAGGAACACTAAAGGCCAGACCCGTTGCATGATCTGGATTTGGATATGGGTCTTGGCCAACGATGCAGACCTTTACCTCAGAAATTGGTTGCTCGAAGGCAGCAAAGATTCGGTTCTGCTCTGGGATGTAAAGTTTGTTCAGTTCAATCTTGCTTAATAAATGTTTAGATGACGGTAGCGCCTCTTGCCATTGTCGTGGCAGTGAATCAAAGAGCATTGCCAACTGCATTGCCAACTGCATTGGCTGAGTAGCGATTATTAGCCATCGTTACGCTGATCTGCATATCATAGGCCAAACTCAAATTCTCAGATGTAATCACGCCACTGATAGGCCCACTACTAACAACGCTTCCATTCTTCAAAAGAAGCGCATGTGTAGAGCCCGCTGGAATCTCCTCAATATGATGAGTAATTATTAGAGTTACGGGCGCATATGGATCTGTCGCAAGCAGATCGAAACGGTTCAATAAATCTTCTCGGCCACCTAAATCCAAACCGGATGCCGGCTCATCGAGTAACAAGATTTCAGGATCCGCCATTAGCGATCTAGATATTAGAACGCGCTTTTTCTCGCCCTCACTCAGAGTATTGAATCTGCGTTGCGCCAACCCGCGAACCCCAAGCGTGGTTAGTAGAGCCTGCGCTCGAGATTCATCCCATAGCTCATAGCTCTCATTCCATCTACCTAACATGGCATACGCAGCAGTTAGGACGATATCAATTACCTTTTCGTCTTCGGGAAATAGATTTACAAGAGTTGATCCCATGAAACCTACTCTCGGTCTCAATTCGAAAACATCGACAGCTCCTAACTTGGATCCAAGAATTTCTGCGGAACCGGAAGTTGGATGAACTTGCGCGGAACAGATAGAGAATAAGGTTGATTTACCGGCGCCATTTGGCCCCAAAATAACCCACCGCTCGTTCTCGTTTACTTGCCAATCCAACGGCCCCAAAATAGTTTTACCATCGCGAACGACTGAAACTTTTTCTAGATTGAGAACTGGAATCACAGGCGTAAAGATACCCGTAAGCGAGGCAAGTTAAGGTTATTAACCGCTAATCTAGGCGGGTGAGCCAAATTAACACAGAACATACTGGCCTGATTCTAATTTCCGGAGTTGACGCCCCTGGGGTCACCCAAGCACTTTTCGCTGCACTTAACCCATTCTCAATAACAATATTGGATATCGAACAGGTTGTAATCCGCGGAAGATTGATACTGACAACACTAATTTCTTTAGATCCTGCGCATGCTCAAGCCATAGAAACTGATCTATTAGGTGCTACCTCGAAGCTTGGCTTAGATCTAGCGATAGATTTTTCAGATCAGCCGAAGGGTGAAAGTAGAAATTCGAATCTTCATATTGTCGTTCTTTCAGAGAATCTTCGACCTGGCGGTATTGGTGCACTAGCCAGCAAAATTGCAGAACAAGGCGGAAATATTGACCGGATCCATAGAACCGCTTCATATCCACTTACGGCTATTGAGTTCGAGGTTTCGCTTAACTTAGATGATGATAAGTTGAAAATAGTTCAACGTGAACTCGCTGAAATTGCTCAGAACAGCGGCATTGATATCGCGGTAGAACAGAGCGGTCTAGTCCGTCGTGCAAAGAGAATA
The DNA here is from genome assembly GCA_030834095.1 of Candidatus Nanopelagicales bacterium. GTDB lineage: Bacteria > Actinomycetota > Actinomycetes > Nanopelagicales > Nanopelagicaceae > AAA044-D11. The sequence goes on from JAURGA010000013.1 coordinate 15,834, forward strand.
GTTCTCCTAGATATGGATTCCACCTTGATCCAACAAGAAGTTATAGACCTTCTCGCCGAGAGATGTGGGGTCGGAGCTGAAGTTGCGGCAATTACGCAAGCCGCGATGCGCGGTGAACTTGATTTTACTGGGTCATTAACCGCGAGAGTGAAATTACTTGCCGGTGCTAACGCCGAGATTCTAGAGTCAGTCAAAGCGAGTATTACTTTGACGCCAGGAGCTAGAACGCTGATCCGCACTCTACACAAACTTGGTCACAAGGTAGGAGTAGTTTCTGGTGGATTTTTGGATGTAATCGAGCCACTATTAAAAGAGCTAGAGATTGATTTCTACCGCGCCAACAAATTGGAAATTACAGACGGGAAACTAACCGGAAATGTTCTTGGTTCAATTGTCGATAAGAACGGCAAGGCTCTCGCGCTACGCGATTTCGCTTCGGCCGAGAACGTAAATCTCTCGCAGACAATCGCTATCGGTGATGGGGCTAATGATTTAGGAATGCTCGAGCTCGCTGGATTGGGTATCGCCTTCAATGCAAAACCAGCGGTAAGAGCCGCAGCAAATAGTTCGATTAATTCGCCGTATCTAGATTCAGTTCTCTACCTAATGGGCATCACGAGAAATGAAATCGAAGACGCTGATCGGAATAATTAAGAATTAAAGACGGCAGGCGTGGATATCTGTAACCAAGATTCCACGTGCCCCAACTTGCCAGAGTTCATCCATGATTCGATTTATATCGGAGCGCTTAACCATTGCTCGAACGGCATTCCAGTCACTCTTTTGTAGAGGTGAAATTGTTGGTGATTCAATACCCGGAGTAAGAGCGCAGGCACGCTCTAAATCAATACTCTTAACATCGTAGTCGACCAAGACATACTGTCTAGCGATAACTACGCCATTTAACCTACGGATTAAAGTTTCAATGGCTGGTGATATTGGAACACCATTGCGCGTAATTAGAATAGCTTCGCTCTCTAGCAAAACTTCACCGAAAATAGTTAAACCAGCCGCACGAAGAGTTCCACCAGTTGATACAACATCGGCAATCACATCGGCAACACCGAGGCGGATCGAGCTTTCAACCGCACCATCAAGACGAACTATCGAAGCCTTGATTTTCTTTGAGGCCAAGAAACTTTCAAGCAAGCCAGGATATGCCGTCGCGATTCGTTTATTCTGCAAATCAGCAAGCTCCATTTTTGCACCTGAAGTTGCAGCAAATCTAAATGTGCTTTTGCCAAAATCTAGTGGTAGAACTTCTGAGGCTCCTGCGCCAGAATCCAGAAGGAGATCTCTCCCGGTAATTCCAGCTTCCAGTTCCCCACTTCCCACATAAACCGCAATGTCTCTTGGGCGCAAATAATAAAATTCAACATTGTTATCTGGATCTATGAATACTAGATCACGTAAATCATTCCGTTGACGGTAGCCCGCTTCCTTCAACATCAATGCTGAACTTTCAGACAACGAACCCTTATTGGGAACAGCTATTTTAAGCGTCAATTCTCTTCCTAACTATAGGTTCTTGTAGACGTCGTCTAATTTGATATTTCTAGCGATCATTAAAACTTGGAGATGGTAAATCAGTTGGCTTATCTCTAGCGCTAGTTCACTGTCACTCTGGTATTCGGCAGCTATCCAAACTTCGCCAGCTTCCTCGATTATCTTCTTACCAATCGCATGAATTCCAGCGTCGAGCTCTCGAACTGTCCCTGAATCTTGTGGCCTTAATTGTGCGATCTGATTGAGTTCAACCCACAGCGATTCAAAATTCTTCATGCTCGAATTTTAACCTAGATGGAAGCTATCTTGCGCTTGATTTTAAGGCTAGCGCTCGCAATGCATCAACCATCGACCCCGGATTATCTGAATTGAATACCGCACTTCCCGCTACAAAAGTATCTGCGCCAGATTCTGCAGCTTGAGCAATGGTCTCGAGCGAAACTCCCCCGTCAACTTGGAGCCAGATTTTTCCAAAGAATCGACTATCTATATCTTTTCTCGCTTGTTTCACCTTATCCATCATGTCGAGCATAAAACTCTGCCCGCCAAATCCTGGTTCAACTGTCATTATCAACAGCATGTCTAGATGTTCCATCAATGAAGCGATCTCTTGGAAAGGTGTTGCAGGTTTCAAGGCAAGTCCAACCCTTGCACCTTCATCTTTAATCCTTGATATTGTCTGCATTGGATTTAAACTTGCCTCATAATGAAAAGTTACACTTGCGGAGCCAGCTTTCGCATAAAGATATGCCCGCTCATCAGGGTCAGCAATCATTAAATGGCTATCAACTGGGATAGGACATTCCTTAATTATTTTCTTACTCTGTTCGAAGGTGAAAGTGAAATTTGGAACAAATTCGTTGTCCATAACATCTAGATGCAAAAGATCCGATTGGCCAGAAATTCGAGCTATCTCGCTAGGTAAATTATCTCTATCGGCATTCAAGATGCTGGGGCAGATTCGAATCAAATTGCACCCCTCTTAGTATTGGCTCTACGCAATCTTAATTCAACAGGTGTCAGGGCTTCTGAAGCAACGCCATAAACATTGAGTCTGAAGCATCCAGGTGAGTCCAGAGTTGAAGAGAACCATCTGGATTAACCCCGGTGCTTCCGGCAGGTGAGAATTTTGCGATATCTAGAATTTTCAAATCTTTGTGTCGATATTTGGCATCCAGAACCTGACTCTTTGTTTCAGCCAACAAAGGTGAGCACGTAGCGAAACCAATGATGCCACCAGGATTCAACATTTCATAAGCTGAATCGATTAAGTCTCGCTGGAGTGGAAGTAATTCCTTTAAATCGTTTAAAGATCGGCGCCATCTAGCCTCTGGTCTCCGGCGTAAAGCTCCAAGACCCGAGCAAGGCGCATCAATAAGAATTCGATCGAATTTTTCGCCAAAACTCTCGAAGTCTCGACCATCTAAGGAAATCACTTTGCCCCTTGGAACAACTCTCGCAACTAATTCAGCGCGATGTTCAGTTGGTTCATTCGCCAGGAAAGAATCACTCGGGTTCTCTGCCACTAACAAATTATGAAGAAGTGCGGCCTTACCACCTGGACCAGCGCAGAGATCCAACCATTTTGTAGCTTCGTCCCGCCTTGTCGCAAAGAAAATTTCAGCAATTAGTTGTGAGCCCATATCTTGAATTCCCGCACGCTTATCTTTAATTGCTGGATAGTCATTTGGACGTGCGTTCGATAAAACTGAAAAAGAGCCGATTGGAAGTTTTTCGCCACCAATATTTAAAATTTCTTCAACGCTAGATTTACCAGGCCAAGCAACTATATGTGGAGCCACGGGAATATTATTTATGCGCAGTAATTCTTCAACCGAATCCCAATCCTTAAGCTGATCGAAGTAAGCGTTGATTATCCAGATGGGATGGGAGTGGAGAATAGATAATTTCTCAATAGCCGGGATCGAAGAATCGTTCGCTAGCACTTCATACACATCTAAATCCGTCGAAATTGAACGCAATAAGGCATTTACATAACTTGCCTTCGATTCCCCTGCAACAGCCCTTGCAACCTCGACCGTCTCTCCAACTGCGGCATGAATCGGAACCCGCATTTCAAAAATTTGGTGAACACCCATTCTTAAGAGATCGACAATTTTCTCATCGATTTCGTCGATAGGCCGATCGGCCTTCTTTGAAATGGCAAAATCGTGTTTTCCTTGCATTCGTAGGGTTCCGTACGCAAGTTCAGTAACAAAAGATTTATCCCGTATATCTAAATCTGAATCTGAAAGCAGCTCAGGCAATCTAAGATTTGCATATGCACCACTGCGATTAACTTGACTTATCAAGTCATAGGCTAACAATCTTGCTTTGCCTGGTTTGGGTTTAGAGAAGGCCTTATTGTTCAAATTACTCAAATTTAGAACCTGAATCCAACCTTGCTCCTCTGGCAAAATCAGCTCCAGCCATGCGCTTCTTGCCCGATGGAGTTACTTCAGTTATTTCAACAACGCTATCCGAAGTTCTAACTAGAAGCTGATCACCGACAAGTTGGATGTCGCCAGGTGATTTTAGATCGTTGGCGATAAGAACTTCCTTCAAACCGTGAAGTGATATCCGCTCGCCATTAAACATGGACCAGATCCCAGGATTGTCAGAAAGTGCACGATCTTGGCGTAGGACTGTTTCTATCGGACTGTCCCAAACTATTCTCGCCATATCCTTTGAGATTTTTGGTGCCAGGGTCGCGCCAGATAGCGGTTGCGGTGTGGCTCTAGTCTTTCCAATTACCGAAATTAATTCCAGCAAGTCAGGTATCGCGAGTTCAGTAAGACGTTGTAGCAAGATTGGAGTTGTATCTTCATCAGAGATATTTACCTCTTTGGACAAATAGATGGGTCCGGTATCCATCCCCTTGTCCAACTTGAATATTGAAAACCCTGTACTGGTTTCACCATTCAAGATGGCCCACTGAACCGGGGCGGCTCCACGCAATTTAGGAAGCAATGAAAAATGCAAATTAATCCAACCAAATCTTGGGCCATGCAGCAGTTCGACTGGAATAATTCGCCCGTATGCGCAGGTAATAATTAACTGGGGTTGAGATGCGAGTAGATGGCGATTTAACTCCGAGGTATCTGCAGGCTTTGCAACTTCTAGACCTTTCTCCATTGCCCATTTAGCTAAATCATTGGGTTCTATTTTTTTACCACGACCAGTAGGTTTATCAGGATTGGTAATTATCGAACCGAGGGTGTGATCGCTCGCCAGAATAGCTTCAATTATTGGGATTGAGATTAATGAAGATGATGCGATAGATAACTGCATCTATAGCGCCCGACCATTTGTCGGATGTGGACTGAGTTTGAATATAGGAGCCACTTGCTCAGGAGTTCGTTCACCGAACCAATCTGAATTTCGGATGTCAGCCATCGCCAGTTTCCGTTCCTCCAAGAGCAACCGATCGATGAAGACTATTCCATTGAGGTGATCGGTCTCGTGCTGTAAAACTCGCGCAAGGAGTTCAGTACCTTCAATAGTTACTGGTTCCCCATGCATATTGAAGCCCTTGGCTACTGCTCGGAAAGCGCGAGGTGTTTCATAGGTTAATCCCGGAAAGCTCAGGCAACCTTCTTCGCCATCTTGCAAATCTGCTGAAAGATCAAGAGTTGGATTGATTAAATGGCCATCACTTTCTTCAATATTCCATACGAAGACTTGTAACGAAACCCCGATTTGTGGAGCGGCTAGACCTGCGCCCGGAGCATCGAGCATCGTTTCGGTTAAATCTTTAACTAGATTTCGCAATTCCTTATCGAATGTTGTGACCGGACTCGCAGGAGTGGTTAATACCGGATCACCAAACAATCTTATTTCTTGAATTGACACCTGAGAATTCTATTCTACGTTCAATCCAATTGCCTAAATTGAAAATGGGTCCATACGAAGTTGCAAGGGTGGAAGGCCCTTGATTCCTCGATAACGGGCTAAATCTCTGAAAAATTCCGAGAATTCTTGGGACCGAGCTATCTCACTTCGAATTATCAATTTTGATTTACCTTTATTTTCTGCCGTTCCATCACCTTTCTCTAGCACAGCAAGCGCAGAAAAAAGTTTATTGTCTTCCAAACTTCTAGCTAGTTGTCTAATTGCTGATGTGTCGCCTTGAAGTATTGCGATACGACAATAGGGTGGGAGATTCAAGCTCTCTCGCTCTTTTATTTCAATCAGAGAATTAGCATAAGCATCATTTCTTAACAATCCTTGTGATAGCAAGTTATCACTACTGAGATCTAAATACATGACTGAATCATTCAGATCCGCCACACGACCTCGGTTCTCGAATATCACTCTCCTGGCGTTCTCTAAGCTACGCAGATCAACGCGATTACTCAGATTTTCAAGAGAACGCAGGATAACGGTATTGAAATCACCTAGCGGCTCACATCCGTAACTAGCCAGAACTAAAACGTTCTCTTTCAATTCAGATATGTCGTCAACCCTAGAACCACCTTTACTTAATATCACGCGATATCCAGGAACAGCCTTCGCGATCTCATCAGCTATCCGCGAAGAGCCCTTAGAGATTGATCTAATCGTCTTACCATCGCACCATGAACAAGCGAAATCTTTAGAGGTCTTCTCGCAGATTGCGCAGGTCAGGAGCGAACTCTTGCTCGGCAAAAACATTTTTCCGCCACATTCACAACGAGCCTGATTGCGACATTTCTGACAGGCAATTGCATTTATGTAACCTGTCTCGGCCATAACAACTAGAACATTTCCTTTTTTTAGTCCGGATTTCATCAGAGCAATATCTGACACGCTAGAGTTTGAAAAATGAATTGCCGTCTTAGATTTTGATGAAGTCTTCTCAGATTTCTTCGATTTTAGCCACCCTAGCTCGGCCAGTCTTATCACTTCCAAACTTGGGCTAGCACCTATGAAATGGAGCGAGAATTCACCGCTGCGCAGCATCGCTATATCTCTAACATTCCAACTTGGAAATCGTCTCTCGTACATGGATTCATCGCCGTCATTAAAGATCAAAATTGTCGAATTCGGCACCAATGGGGTGAAGATTGAGCCCCGGTTCCCCACTATTAACTTTGATCGCAGAAACCTTGCATTTAAATAATTCTTATACCGATCGGATTTTGAACTATCTGAAGTTAATAGAACTGGTTCGGTATCAAAATCAAAGGTGAGTAATTGTTTGATATCTCGCTCATCCGGGACAATTACAAGTAGCTGTTCATCTAACCTTAGTTTTCCAAGAATCTGATTTATCGTTCTTGGAAGATCCTCAAATCTTTTAGTCACAGATACTTGATGCTCTAGTTTCGGTTTGATGTCACTAATTTGTGGAATTGCTTGACCTAGAAATTCCGACTCAACAGAAGCTGCTCGAGCGGGAATTGCGCTTCTAATAACGTCCCATGGCTTGCACGCGTAACGCTCGCAAGTGAGATTTACGATCTCTATCAGCTCTTCGGTTAGAAGTGGAATCGGTGAAATAACCTTGCTTAGAGCTTTCAGCGACTTTGAATCTAGAAGAGAAGGTTCTCTAGATTGGACATAACCCATAACTTCTTCCCTGCCGAATGGAATCTTTACAAATACGCCAAGTTGAACTTGGTCAGAAAGAACTTCCGGGACTAGGTAATCATAAGTATCTGGTAGATGAAAAACTCCAGTATCCACACAAACTTGAACGATTGGATTCTCTGAGGCAACGGTTACTTTCTTTGGTGCCCGTTGCGCCTTCAAACGCAGTGGCTTTACCTGCGTCACTTACATTTACCTAGAAGCTGCTTCTTTGAGTGCCGCTGCGCGATCGGTCTTCTCCCAAGTGAAGTTTGCGAGTTCGCGACCAAAGTGACCATAAGATGCTGTTGCTGAATAAATCGGACGAAGCAAATCCAGGTCACGAATAATTGCAGCAGGCCGCAGATCAAATGTAGCCATAACTGCATCAACAATCTTATTAGGTGCAACTTTTTCGGTTCCGAAAGTTTCTATGAACAGTCCAACTGGCTGTGCTTTACCAATTGCATAAGCAACCTGAACCTCACAACGCGAAGCGAGTCCAGCTGCGACAACATTCTTCGCAATCCAGCGCATTGCATAAGCGGCGCTGCGATCAACTTTGGATGGATCTTTTCCAGAGAAAGCCCCGCCACCATGACGGGCCATTCCACCATAAGTATCAACGATAATCTTGCGACCAGTTAAGCCAGCATCTCCCATTGGTCCACCGATAACGAAACGACCTGTTGGGTTGATGAGGATTCGAACATCTGAAGTATCTATCTTTAAGTCGCTAATAATCGGATCGACGACCAACTTCTTTAGATCTGGAGCCAATGTTTTTTCGAGATCGACAGAAGGTGCGTGTTGGGTAGAGATAACGATTGTGTTCAGTGCAACGGCGCGATCGCCGTCGTACTCAATTGTTACTTGGGTTTTTCCATCTGGGCGCAGATAATCAACTTTTCCAGCTTTACGAACCGCTGAAAGTTGAAGCGCGAGTTTGTGAGCTAAAGAAATTGGCAGAGGCATAAGCTCTGGGGTGTCATCACATGCATAACCAAACATCAAGCCTTGGTCTCCTGCGCCTTGCAGATCTAGTGGATCTGCCGACGAAGAGATTCGCTTTTCAAATGCTGAATCTACGCCTTGAGCAATGTCGCTAGATTGTTGGCCAATCGATAGTGAAACGCCACATGAGTTTCCATCGAAACCTTTTTCTGAAGAGTCATACCCGATATTCAAAACCGTGTCACGCACAATCGTCATAACATCGGCGTAGCCATTAGTTGTTACTTCCCCTGCAACATGCACCTGCCCGGTTGTAATAAGTGTTTCAACTGCCACACGGCTCTTTGCATCTTGAGAAAGTAGTGAATCGAGAATCGCATCAGAAATCTGATCTGCCATCTTATCTGGGTGGCCTTCGGTTACTGATTCTGAAGTGAATAGTCGTTTAGTCATTGGGTTACCTTAACTTATTGAGAGCTCGATCTAGTAATAGATCGGCTAGCGTGTCCTTTGATTGGTTCTTACATTCAATACTTTCGCCATTGCTATCTATCAGAAGTCCAGCAGTTTCATCAGCGCCGAAGATCGCGCCTTCGCCAACATTATTTAGGTAGATTAAATCTGAACCTTTATGTTTCATCTTTGCCTTAGCAGCTTCGACCCTTTCGCTATTTAGGGGCAACGTTTCTGCAGCAAACGCTACAAGCACTTGATTGCCAGAACGCTTCTTCGAAATATTTGCGAGCAAGTCTGGATTGGCCTCTAGTTCAATGTTTTGATAATTGCTCTTCTTTATCTTGTCTGAAGAAAAACTCTTAGGTCTTGCATCTGCAACTGCCGCTGCCATAATCAGGATTTCACATGTCGAAAATTCTTTGTCGAGAGCATCTGCCATCTGTGCAGTCGACGAAACGCTAATCGTTCTGACACCAGGCAAATCATCAAGGCTCGAATTTGCTGCAATCAAAACAACATCTGCGCCTCGGTTCCTGGCAGCTTTTGCTACCGCATAACCTTGCTTGCCCGTTGAATGGTTAGCGATGAATCTCACCGGATCAATTGCTTCTCTGGTTCCGCCAGCAGTTACCAGAACCTTTCTTCCAAGAAGATCGGAGTTAATTTTCGCGAACTCTGAAATCTCAGTGATTATTCGTGACACCTCTGGATACCGGCCGACTCCGAAATCTTCACCAGTCATACGACCTTCATCTGGTTCGATCACTAAAAGACCGCGCCTGCGAAGTGTTGCGACATTCTCTTGATTTGCGGCGCTTAACCACATTTCAGGATGCATCGCTGGAACCAGAACTATCGGACAAGTCGCCGCACTAATAACATTTGTAAGCAAATCATCTGCAAGGCCGTTAGATATCTTTGCAATTAAGTCGGCAGTTGCTGGGGCGACGACTATTAAATTTGCTTCGCGCGCCTTCTTTATATGAGGAACCTCATGCACGTTGTTCCAGAGATTTTCATCAACGCTGCGACCCGATAGCGCTTCCCAAGTCGCTGAACCTACGAAGTTCAAGCTTGCCCGAGTTGGGATAACTGAAACCCCGAAACCTACGTCTTGCAACCTTCGTAACAGCTCAGCAGATTTGTAAGTCGAAATTCCACCGCCCACCCCAAGGATTATTTCCCTACCCAGGAGTGTCATTTTTTAGACCTTTAAATTACGAAGATTTATTCGGCAACGCTTGCTTCAGGAGCGACTGGCTCCAAATTTTCAATAGTTAGAAGACCCTCGTTGATCTCGCGAAGAGCGATAGAAAGTGGCTTCTCGTGAACATAGGTTTCAACAAGTGGGCCAACATATTCAAGTAGACCTTCGCCAAGTTGTGAATAGTACGCATTGATTTGGCGGGCACGCTTAGCTGCATATAGAACCAAGCTGTATTTTGAACCAGCTGCATCCAATAGTTGGTCGATTGGTGGGTTTGTAATGCCATCCATTGTTGTCATGATGTGCCTTCCGTTAGTAATTCAAGAATCTAGTAATTCAAGAATCTAGTAATTCAAATTCGATTCGCTATATAGATCTATACAGATTAGGTCTATATTTTGGTAGAAACAAAGAAGACTAATCAAGCCCTTTGCTTCTAGAAGAGGCTAAGGATAGCAGTGCGGCAGCCACTTCCTCGACTCGATGATTTACCAGGATCTCATCGAACTCGCCTGAACAGGCCATTTCTTCCTCAGCTAAAGCCAGCCGAGCAGCACGACGTTCTGGCGAATCAGTCCCTCTGGACGTGAGCCTTTCTACCAACTCTTCCCAAGATGGCGGTGAAACAAAAACAAGAAGCGCATACGGGTCGGCCTTTCGAATCTGTCTAGCCCCTGCAATTTCAATCTCTAAGAGAACGTGCTTACCAAGATTCAGCGCCTCTGCAACTGCTTCGCGTGGAGTTCCGTAACGCGCACCAGCAAATTCGGCCCATTCAAGAAGAGCATTCTGCGCAATTAATTGATCAAACTTTTCCTCAGTTACAAAGTGATAATCGCGTCCATCTTTCTCATTGTCACGTGGTTCGCGAGTCGTAACCGAAACACTTACCCAGATTGCAGGATGGTCGCGAAGATACGAAGTGATTGTGCTTTTTCCAACACCGCCAGGTCCTGACATAACAATTAGCGTTCCAGGGTTTACTGGCACCTTATTCAAAATCATCTCACTTCTTAGCTTTTGCAATTGATGTGAACCTAGTCCACCTATTCTACGCGTCTCAGAGATGCCAGCCTTTGCCATTAAAGTAAAAGTTCTCCTTGACCCGATACCAGGTGCCGCATCCAATAATTCGCGAACCCGCATTCGTTGTATCGACTCTCGACCATCATTGATGACATCGAATATTCCAATTTCACCTGACGCTAGAAGAGCTTTCACTTGGGCTCGCTCGCGCCGGGATTCAACAGCCTTCAGTCCAGCTTCCGCTCGTGCTTGCGCACTTAGGATCGGCGGTTGCTTATTCACAATCTAATTCAAACTATCCAGAATGGATGCAGCAGTCTCTTTCATGCTGGTCAAAGATATCTTCGCCTGATCTGTAATCGGCCTACCGATGACTAAGTAATTTGCTCCGGCTGTCACAGCCTCCTTCGGTGTCATCACTCGTTTTTGATCGCCGAGTTCGGCTCCTGTCGGCCGAACGCCGGGTGTAATTATCTCTAACTTCTCCCCTACAACAGCGCGGATTTCACTAGCCTCAAACGGTGAACAAACTATAGAACGTGCTCCATTTTCACTCGCCAACTTAGCCAGTGATGCAGCAGAACTTTTCGTGTTCTTTGCATAGCCAATCTCTACTAAATCCGAATCAGATAGGGATGTAAGAATCGTGACCGCCGTTATTGAAACATTAGGTGCGGCATCACTCGCGGCCTTGATCATCGCTGCGCCTCCACTTGCATGGATGGTCAAAAACTTTGGCGCCAGGTCTGCAACGCTAGATACTGCCGCTGACACAGTATTTGGAATATCGTGAAGTTTTAAATCTAGAAAAGTTTTGAAGTCTCCGGCATCGGCCAATCTTCGTAAGCCATCGGCCCCAAATTTTAAATAGAATTCTAGACCGACCTTATAAATACCTATTGATTCATTAGTTACTTCTATCCAACTCTTGGCCGTCTCCAGATCCTTAGTATCTAAGGCAAGAATTATTGGTGAATTCACAATTACAGATTCCCTTCGCTGCGATGTGCGTAACCAACGGCCTCGCGCAATGAATGAAAGCCGTGCTCGACAAGTTCGTTGCGAAGTTCTTCTTTGACCTTCATGGCAGCCATTGGATTTCCAAAGGTTGCGGTGCCGATAGAAACTGCGGAAGCTCCTGCAAGAATTAGTTCAAAAGCATCTTGACCCGAAGCGACTCCGCCCATCCCCAATATTTTGACATGTGGCATAGCGGCATGAACTTGATAAATCGCACGCACGGCAATTGGTCTGATGGCTGGACCAGAGAGTCCACCGGTCTTTCCAGCAAGTTTTGGCCGCATGGTATTTGTATCAATAACCATTCCAAGAACAGTATTAATTAGCGCTAACGAATCTGCTCCCGCCGCAACAACTTCCTGCGCTATTTCAACGATACTTGTTACATCCGGAGTCAACTTTGCGATTATCGGCAACTCACCACCAATATTTCGCCTGACCGCCTGTATCGCTGCGCGTGCAGTTTCAGGGTGACAAGCAAAGACTTGTCCGCGATTTTCAACATTAGGACATGAGATATTTACTTCGAGCGCAGAAATACCAGGGACTGCTCTGATCTTTCGGGCAAGAACTGCGTAATCTTCAACGCTCTCCCCCGCAATACTTACGACAATTGTCGCGCCCTGATCTCGCAACCAAGGAACATCATTTTCTAGAAAAAGATCAATTCCAGGACCCTGCAAACCAATTGAATTGAGCATGCCACTTGGCGTCTCTGCCATTCTTGGAGTTGCTCGACCTGATCTAGCTTTTAACATAATCGATTTGGTGACGACAGCGCCAAGTTGGCTGAGTTCAAAGAATTGACTTAACTCTTTACCAGATCCCGCACATCCGCTCGCAGTGAATATTGGATTCTCGAATTCGGCCTGTCCCAATGTTGTTTGATAGTTAAACATTACTAGGCGCCCCACGTTCCTTCAGGAATTGTGCGATTGGCCTTCCAGATCACGTTCTCTCCAGCAACTACCGGGCCATCGATACATGAGCGGAGCATTCGAATAACCTCATCCTCGCCTTTAATGGGAAGAACGCAGGTCATGCAAACACCAATACCGCAGGCCATCGATTCTTCGATTGAACATTGATGCATCAAGTTAAATTCTTCAGCGATGTCATTGATCGCTTCTAGCATTCCCATCGGTCCACACGAATAAATAATGTCGATCTCATTTGCTTCAATAATTTCACGCATTGCATCGGTAACTTTTCCAGTTTTCCCGGTCGAACCATCTTCGGTTGTTATCGTTAAGCTACTGACAGAACGCTTCCCATCTAACGGTGCAAATATTTTCATCGCAGTGCTTGCACCAAGAACCATATCTACGCGACATCCACGATTCTTCAGGACTTCTGAAAGCCCAAAGAGTGGGGCACTTCCGTAGCCGCCACCGACTAAGAGCGCTCGGACTGGTTCTGTTGGAATTCCGAATGCAGTTCCAAGTGGCGCAATTAAGTCAATCTTTGCACCTGGTTGTTGATTGGCTAACCAAGTGCTACCTGCACCATGCGGTGCAACAACAATTTCCAACAAACCAACGCTCTGGCCACGATCAAATGTTCGGTAGATTGCAAAGGCTCTCCGCAAAACTAACTGGCTAGACTCGCCACCAACAGATATCGCAACAAAATTTCCGGGTTTCGCTGAATTAGCTAAATCACCAACCGCAAAGACCATATGGTGGTAAGCGCCAACCTTTTTATTGCTGACTATTTCGGCAAGAACCTGCTTAGCGCTGCTGTTGATTCCCATCATTCGACGATGGCCAACCAGTCCTGGATTGAACGAATACTAAAACTCTTCCCCTGAAGTTCAGATATTCCGGCAACCGCAGCCTTAAATCCGGCTATGGTTGTAATGCAAGGAACTCCTCTTTGAATTGCTGCCGTGCGAATCATCCACCCGTCCATACGTGTTCCCCGGCCAAGTGGTGTATTGATAACAAGACCTACAACGCCTTCGGTGATCAGATCTACCGCAGTAAATTCCCCACCTGGACCGCGACCCTGTGAATGTTTGCGCACTAGTTCAGAATCCACACCATTCTGCTTAAGAAAATCATGGGTTCCCTGAGTGGTAAACAATTTAAATCCAAGTCCACTCAAAATTTGAGCCGGGTATAGTGACGCTTTCTTATCACGCTCGGATAGCGATAGAAACACTGAACCAGCCATAGGAAGTGCACCAAACGCCGCAGTCTGACTCTTTGCATAGGCCTCGCCGAATGTTCCAGCAATTCCCATTACCTCACCAGTCGATCTCATCTCTGGTCCCAAGATTGAATCTACGCCGGTGCCATCGTTCCTACGGAATCTATTCCAAGGAAGCACGGCTTCCTTGACGGAAATTCCATTAGCAACTCCATCTCCAGATTTCGGTAGCAAATTTTTGGCTCGGAGTTCAGAGATCTTAATTCCGGTTGCGATTAACGCAGCGCATTTTGCTAGTGGATTTCCTGTTGCCTTACTTACAAATGGAACAGTTCGCGAAGCTCTAGGATTGGCCTCAAGGACATAGAGTTTCTCTTGGGCTGTTGCATTTGCGACAACTGCAAATTGAATGTTAATTAAGCCCCTAACTCCGATGCCACGAGCAAGTTTTTCAGTTGCAATTCGAATCTCCCGGGCAAGCGCGGATCCAATAGAGAAACTAGGAAGGACGCAAGCAGAATCACCCGAGTGCACACCAGCCTCTTCGATATGTTCCATCACGCCAGCTAAGTAAAGTTCTTCGCCATCGAAGAGCGCATCAACATCTATTTCAACAGCATCATCCAAAAACTTATCAATCAATACTGGATGATTCGGAGTTATTTCCGTCGCCTTTTTTATGAAATCTGCAAGTGATTCGTCATCGTAAACAATTTCCATACCACGTCCACCCAGAACGAATGAAGGACGGACCAAGACTGGATAAGTAATCTCGTGCGCAATCTTTAACGCTTCCTCGAAAGTATCCGCCATTCCAAATGTTGGGGCATCTAAAGAGTTAACTCGCAGCAGCTCACCGAACTGTCCTCGATCTTCCGCCAAATCAATCGCATCCGGCGAGGTTCCGAGAATCTTCACTCCTGCATCTTGTAGACCACGCGCAAGACCAAGTGGTGTCTGGCCGCCAAGCTGAGCAACAACACCTACAACTGGACCTGCTTGCTCTTCGGCGTATATAACTTCCAAAACATCTTCCAAAGTTAGCGGCTCGAAATAGAGTCGATCCGAAGTGTCGTAATCCGTTGACACAGTCTCAGGATTGCAGTTAATCATTATCGTTTCAAATCCCGCAGCCTTCAGCGCAAATGCAGCATGGACACAGGAATAATCAAATTCGACTCCTTGGCCAATTCGATTAGGACCACTGCCGAGGATAATTACTGCAGGTTTAGTTCTAGGAATAACTTCGCTTTCCAGGTCATAGCTGGAGTAATAATAAGGGGTGTGTGCTTCAAATTCTGCAGCGCAAGTATCGACAGTTTTATAAACTGGCCGAAGACCAATTCGCGTTCTGATGGCCGAAATTTCAGCGAGTGATTTGCCAGTCAAATCTGCAATCTGGGAATCCGAAAAACCATTGCTCTTAGCAAGGCGAAGGAGTTCTTCAGATAGATCAGTGCTTTGGGTTATCTGTTTAGCTATTGAATTGATTTCTACGATCTGCGATAGAAACCAAGTATCAACTTTGGTCGCTGCATAAACTTCTTCAATTGTTGCACCCAAATACAATGCAAGTTGGACTTGTTGTAAACGATGTTCGGTTGGAATCGCCATAGCGGCGAGTAGATACTCTTTCGTTACGCCTCTTGTATTCCAGTGGAAACTCGTCCCCTTCTTTTCAACAGAGCGCAGCGCCTTCTGTAGAGCCTCTGCAAAGGAGCGACCAATCGCCATCGCTTCACCGACGCTCTTCATAGTGGTAGTCAGTCTGGTATCAGCCTCAGGAAATTTTTCGAAGGCAAACCTAGGAACCTTAACAACTATGTAATCTAAAGTCGGCTCGAAGGAAGCGGGCGTTACTTTCGTAATGTCATTCTGAATCTCATCAAGGGTGTAACCAATTGCTAATTTTGTCGCGATTTTCGCTATCGGAAAGCCAGTCGCCTTCGAAGCTAGAGCTGAAGATCTAGAGACGCGAGGATTCATTTCGATAACAATAATTCGGCCATCACTTGGATTTATTGCAAACTGGATGTTGCATCCGCCGGTAGCAACTCCAACCTCGCGAATGATATCTATCGATAGATTGCGGAGTTTTTGATATTCGACATCCGTTAACGTTAAAGCTGGGGCCACCGTGATTGAGTCTCCAGTGTGAACACCCATTGGATCAATATTTTCAATACTGCAAACGATCACAACGTTATCCTTGTGATCCCGCATAACTTCTAACTCGAACTCTTTCCACCCAATTATTGATTCCTCAAGTAGAACTTCAGTTGTAGGACTGTGTCGCAGACCTGCTCCGGCGATAAGTTCTATATCACTCTGGTTGTAGGCAATTCCAGAGCCCAATCCCCCCATCGTAAATGAAGGTCTTACGACAACGGGATAGTTGAGAAATTCCGCTCCGGCTATACATTCCGCCATTGTGTGACAAATTACCGATTTTGCAGATGAGCCACCGATTTTTTCAACAATCTCTTTGAATGTTTCACGATCTTCACCGCGTTTAATTGCTGGGATATCTGCGCCAATAAGTTTTACTCCCAACCTTTCGAGAGAACCACGCTCGTAAAGTTGCATTGCAGCATTTAGTGCAGTCTGCCCACCAAGTGTTGCCAGAATTGCAGTCGGCTTCTCTTTGATAATTATTTGCTCAATAATCTCTGGTGTTATGGGTTCAATATAAGTTGCGTCGGCAAACTCTGGATCTGTCATTATTGTTGCTGGATTTGAATTTATAAGAATTACTCGGATTCCTTCACTTCGCAGGACCCGACAGGCTTGGGTTCCTGAATAATCAAATTCACATGCTTGTCCAATAACTATCGGACCACTGCCGATAACCAGAACACTTTCAATCGAAGAATCTTTAGGCATTAGCTACCTTCGCATCCTTCATTAGATCAAGAAACTTATCGAACAAATAACTTGCATCGTGTGGGCCCGCAGCTGCCTCTGGATGATACTGAACGCTAAACGCTGGCGCTTCTAAAAGTTCTAGACCTTCGACGACACCATCATTTAAACAGAGATGACTTACAAAGCCTGCACCGTAAATAGTATTAAAGTTAACCTCGACTGGCGCTGCGACAGCGAAACCATGATTGTGCGCTGTAATTTCGATACGCCCAGATTTTAAATTCTTAACCGGTTGATTGATTCCTCTATGCCCGAATGGCAATTTGTAGGTTTCAAAACCTAGCGCCCGACCCATTATTTGATGGCCAAAGCAAATTCCGAAGAGAGGTATCCGCGCACTTAAAATTTTCCGGACAAGCAGAATCATCTCCGTCATGGTTGCTGGATCACCAGGACCATTCGAGAGAAATACGCCATCAGGATTTAGGGCAACTATCTGCTCGAAGGTTGTGCGCGATGGAACAACGTGAACTTCTATCCCTCGCTGGGACATGGCTCGTGGAGTCGCGCCTTTAATCCCCATATCGAGAGCGACAACAGTAAATTTTTTCTCGCCAATAGCAGGCACGACATATGTATTATCTGTTGAAACGTCATCAGATAAAAACGCCCCGGTCATCGCCGGTGTTTTACGAACCTTTATCACCATTTCTTCCCGTGTTAATCCAGAGTTCGAAAAAATCCCTACCCGCATCGCCCCAAGATCTCTTAGGTGTCGCGTAATTGCTCGAGTATCAACGCCCCTAATTCCCACAACGCCATTGCTCTTTAGATCATCTTCAAGAGTCCGCTCTGAGCGCCAATTACTCACAACTGGGGATGGATTTCTAACGACAAAACCACTTACCCAAATCTTCTTTGACTCTTCATCGGTTGTATTCATCCCGGTGTTTCCAATGTGCGGTGCAGTCATAACAACAACTTGCTTGTGATACGAGGGGTCGGTAAGAGTCTCTTGATAGCCGGTCATTCCAGTAGAAAATACCGCTTCACCAAATGTCTCACCTTCGCAGGCCCAACTCTCACCTTCAAAAATTGTTCCATCATCTAGAACTAGGAAAGCTTTACTCAATTGCTCCCCCATTCACAATCTCGCCATTACTCAGGACCTGTTTACCATTCAAGAATGTATGCACGACTCGTGATGGAAGTTGCATACCCTCGAAAGGAGTGTTCTTACTCTTCGAAGCCAGTCTATTGCGGTCAACAATCCAATTAGCATTGCTATCAATTATTGTTAAATTCGCCGTTGCGCCAACCTTCAAAATCTGACCGTGATGTAAGTAACCCGCTATCTTTGCGGGCGCTATCGACATTCGATCGACCAAATCAGCCCAAGTCATCATCTTTGTTTCTATCATCGCCTTAACCACAACTGAAAGCGCAGTTTCTAATCCAACCATGCCAAATGCGGCGCTCTGCCATTCACAATCCTTATCCTCTGTTGGATGTGGAGCGTGGTCCGTGCCAACGATGTCAATAGTTCCATCGGCCAAGCCCTTACGAAGCGCGAGGACATCCCTTTCGGTTCGCAGCGGTGGATTAACTTTGTATACCGAATCGTAATCAGTAACTAAATCATCAGTAAGAAGTAAGTGGTGCGGGGTAACTTCTGCCGTAACGTTAATACCGCGAGATTTAGCAAACCTGACTAAATCTACGCCGCCTGCGGTTGTGAGATGACAGATATGCAATCTGCTGCCAACATGTTCGGCCAATAAAATATCGCGCGCAATAATTGCTTCTTCCGCAACCGCCGGCCAACCAACAAGCCCTAATTTCGAAGAGACGATTCCTTCATTCATCTGGGAATCAACAGTAAGCGCTGGTTCCTGCGCATGCTGGGCGATGATTCCATTGAAAGTTTTTACATATTCAAGCGCACGACGCATCAACAAAGGATCTGAGACGCATTTTCCATCATCGCTAAATATTCTAACTCTAGCTTTCGAATTAGCCATCGCACCAAGTTCTGCGAGAGATTTTCCGGCTAGCCCTTGAGTAACTGCACCGATTGGAAATACATCACAGAAACCTGCTTCCTGACCAAGCCGGTAAACCTGCTCTACAACTCCTGCGGTATCCGCCACTGGAAAAGTATTTGCCATTGCAGAGATTGCAGTGAAACCACCTTTCGCCGCCGCCATACTTCCAGTAGCAACTGTTTCAGAATCTTCACGTCCCGGTTCGCGTAGATGCGTGTGCAAATCAACCAAACCCGGAATCAATAGATTTTTTGCGGCGTCAATCTTCTCGCCTTTGTTCAAGCCGTTTCCGATTTCGGCTATAACGCCGCTCGACACGATCACGTCTACAACTTGGTCATCAATTAACCGGGCATTTGTGATTGTAAATTCCATTTAGGCACTGACCTCTCCGGTAAGCGTTGCGCCCCCAAGTAATTGATACAGAACAGCCATCCGAACTAAAACACCATTTGATACTTGATCTAGCACAACTGATCTATGAGAGTCTGCGCTCTCTGCAGATATTTCTAGCCCCCGATTCATTGGACCTGGGTGCATGACAATTGCATTTTTGCTTAGCGAATTTAGCCTTGTTATATCTAGCCCATAGCCTCGCGAGTATTCGCGCTCAGATGGGAAGAATGAATTAGCCATTCTTTCAGATTGGACTCGCAGCATCATTAACACATCAACTTCTTTGAGAACACTATCTAAATCATAGCCAACCTTCACCTTCCAATCGGCAACGCCAACCGGAATCAAGGTGGGAGGTGCAACCAAAGTAACGCTCGCCCCTAGTTTTGTTAGAAGTAAAACATTACTTCGAGCAACCCGTGAGTGCAAGATATCCCCCACGATTGCGACCCGCAATCCATCAAAGCTCTGATTAAATTGCGGAAACTTACTTCTTATTGTGTAGGCATCTAAGAGCGCTTGGGTTGGATGTTCATGAGTTCCATCACCAGCATTGATTACTGAGGCACTTATCCATCCAGAATCCGCAAGCCGTTGTGCGGCGCCAGAGGCACCATGTCGAATTACAACTGCATCTGCGCCCATGGCTTGCAGCGTTTGTGCAGTGTCCTTAAGGGATTCACCTTTGCTAACACTTGATCCCTTGGCTGAAAAATTAATAACATCGGCAGATAAACGTTTCGCAGCACTCTCAAAGGAGATACGAGTTCTAGTTGAATCTTCGAAGAAGAGATTAACTACAGTTCGACCACGCAGCGTTGGAAGCTTCTTCATAGGACCGTCAGAAATCTTTGCTAATTCACTTGCAGTGTTCAAAATTTCAAAGGCCTCGTCTGCACTTAAGTCGTTGATGGAAAGTAGATGCTTATTCATCTAAATACCTGCAACAATTTCTACACAGTCTTTACCATCGATCTCATCCAAGGAAACTTTCACCGATTCACTTGATGAGGTAGGAATATTCTTACCAACATAATCCGCCCTAATTGGAAGTTGGCGGTGCCCACGGTCTACCAAGACCGCTAGTTGAACAGTCGCTGGGCGACCAATCTCGCCGATTGCATCTAGCGCTGCCCGAATAGTGCGGCCTGAGAAGAAAACATCATCAACAAGAACTATGTCTTTACCTTCAATTCCGCCACTTGGAATCAAGGTAGGCAACAAAGGCCTAGGCGGTCGCATCCGGAGATCATCACGGTGAAGCGTTATGTCTAGAGTTCCCACCGCTACCGGTGATTGGATTTCCTTGAGGAATTGAGCGATTCGCTCTCCTAGGAATGCGCCTCGCGTTGGAATGCCGAGCAAGACGACATTATCTAACCCTTGATTGTGTTCAATAATTTCATGCGCGATGCGCTTTAGCGCCCGACCAATTTCGCCGGCGTCCAGGACTATAGCCATTTTCTCTCCTTCGCCGCCTCTCTGGACGGATCGTTAAAGGAACTTCTTGCCTCTCGGGCGGGAAAAAGATACCACTTGTGGACAGCCAAATCCATTTAACCTTTCCCGTGTCTATTCTCGGCGCATGATAACTATCCCCGAGCGTTCGATCGAAGAGATTGCTGCAGCTATGAAGTCAGTCAGGAAGGCAAAGGGAATGACGCTTCGAGAGGTCGAAGCCAAATCCGGTGGGACCTGGAAAGCAGTAGTAATTGGTTCCTATGAAAGATGCGATCGCGCCCTTTCGATTAAAAAGGCAATAAGCCTCGCGAATTTTTATCAAGTCCCGCTAAATGAATTACTGGGTTTAACATCCGAATCAAAATCGCCTTCGCGCGAGAAAATAACCTTAGATATTCGAGCAGCATCCCACTTAACACACGGGGAATTTGACCTTGCAGCCCTTAAAAAATTCGCCTCCCTAATCTGCGCGAGACGTGATGATTGGAATGGCGAAGTCTTATCCATACGAGCTACAGACTTAGCGACACTTTCAATTCTATTGAATCTAGATGAACTAGCAACATATGCCTGGTTATTTTCTAAAGGGTTGCTTCTCAACAAGCCCTAATTAGAACGTAATTTTTTCGCAATACTAGAGCGCGAAAGAGGGCTTTAAGATGATAATTCGACCCAGAATTCCGTTAATGTATTTAGCTGAATCTTCTGTTGAAAGCTCAGTAGCAATCTCTACCGCCTCTGAAGCAGCAATTTGATCATCTAGATCGTTCTTGAAAAGAATTTCAAAAAGCGAGA